>JAIYCA010000301.1 GCA_027488265.1 Planctomycetaceae bacterium | reverse complement strand
GGCACATCACGCACGGCACATCACGCACGGCACATCACGCCCGATTTCTCAGGCCCGAATTCTTAGGCCCGAATTCTCAGGCCCGAATTCTTAGGCCCGAATTCTCAGGCACGAATTCTTAGGCACGGTTCCACGGCGCGCGCGCACGCGGATTCTCAATCGCGCGCCCGACCTCCGCGAGCAATTGCGTCGTAAGCGCGTTCGGCTCCTTCGGCGGAACGATCTGCACCACGACGTAGAGGTCACCCGCAGGGCGGCCGTTCGACGCAGGGAATCCGCGTCCCGAGATGCGAATCTTCTTTCCGCTCGCGGTGCCCGCTGGAATCTTCAGTGTCACCGTGCCGCCTGCAGGCAGTGGCGCATCGACCGACGCGCCGAGTGTTGCTTCCACAATCGAAATCGGGAGGTCGTACGAAAGATCGCGTTCATCACGCTCGATCCACGCGTGGTCGCCGACGTGGACTCGCACCACCGCGTCGAGTTTCCCTGGCACCGAGACGAGCGTTTCATCTTCGAGGCCCGCGGGGATATCGAGTTCGAACCGTTGCCCTTCGATCGCAATCGCGTGCTTCCCGCCTTTGAGCACAGTCTCGAGCGGCACGTGCACTTCGTACTCCATCCGCTCGCTCGCGCGCGCTCGTTGCGTGCGGCCCGCGCGACCACCTCGGGCTCCGCCAAAGAGATCGCCGAAAATCGACTCGAAGGTTTGCGGGTCGCCGCTCCAATTCGCACTTCCCGCGCTGCCTGCGCCCGGCGTTCCTCCCGCCCAACCTCCGCCGAACGGGCCGCCCGCGCCTGGGGCCGCGCCTCCGGCGGCTGCACCAGAGCCGAACGCATCGGGTGAACCACCGAGTCGCACGAACTCGTCGTATTGCTTGCGCTTCTCGTCGTCGGAGAGAACCTCGTAGGCCTGCTGAATTTCCGCGAATTTCGCCTGCGCGTCCTTCGCCTTGTTGCGGTCGGGGTGGTACTGCAGCGCGAGTTTTCGGTGCGCGCGTCGGACTTCGTCCGCGCTTGCGGAACGGCCAACTCCGAGAATGTCGTAATAGTCGCGCGAAGCCATAGCGGGCCGCGAGTATAGGAAACGCACGCCGCGTGTCCGCGTAGGATGCGGCCGATGAAGTGCGAATCGCGCAAGGACGGTGCTGTTTCTCTCTCGCTTCCGGTTGTTCCGGCAGGGGGCGGCGGCACCGACGACCATCAACCGAAGGGCTCGCGGACGCCGCACTCGCGCATGGGTTGGCGCCGCGCGACGGTGCTTGGCGTGATTCAGGTCCTCATGATCGTGCACGTCGTCCAATGGCTTTGGACGGGCACCACCGTTGCGCCGCTTGAGCCAAGCGAGTCGATGGAGACGGTCAAAGACGGCATCATCAATCCAGGCGCGATTCTCTTCGCGGTGTTGCTGCTCTCGACGGCGCTCCTCGGGCGTTGGTTCTGCGGTTGGGGCTGCCACGTCGTGATGCTGCAGGATTTCTGCGGCTATCTCATGAAGAAGGTCGGCATCCGCCCGCGACTCTTTCGCTCGCGACTACTTCTTTGGCTGCCGCTTTCGCTCGCGGTGTACATGTTCCTCTGGCCGCTTGCGTATCGCTTCGGTATCGCGCCATTCACGCGCCCCGAATTGCAGTGGCCGGGCTTCACGGCAGAGTTCACGACCAGCGATTTCTGGGCGACATTCCCTGGCTTCCTCATGGGCGTGCCGTTCCTACTCGTCTGTGGATTTGCGACCGTCTATCTCCTCGGAGCGAAGGGCTACTGCACGTACGGTTGTCCGTACGGCGGCTTCTTCGCGCCGCTTGACGAACTCTCGCCGGTGCGCATTCGCGTCACCGATGCCTGCAGCGGTTGCGGTCACTGCACGGCGGTCTGCACGTCGAATGTGCGCATTCACGAAGAAGTGCGCGATTACCGCATGGTCGTCGATCAAGGCTGCATGAAGTGCCTCGACTGCGTGAGCGCATGCCCGGAGAACGCGCTCTTCGTGGGTATCGGGAAGCCCGCGTTTCTTGCGAAGGCCAATGCGCCCCGCAAGGAACAACGCTGGGATCTCTCGTGGAACGAAGAGATCGGCTTCGGACTCATCGCGATCGCGACGTTCTTCGCGGTGCGCGGACCGATCGGCGTGCCGCTGCTCTTCGCTTCGGGTATCGCCATCACGGCAACGGCGCTCGCGTGGTTTGCCTATCGCGCGCTTTCAGGCCGCGACGCGCGACTTCATCGCTTTGAACTCCGTCGCGCAGGGCGCGTGCGCGGAGCGGGCGTCGCTGTCACCGCCGTTGCAGCGGTCACGCTTGCGGGCCTTGCATATGTCGGCACGTTGAATGCCGCGATGGCGCTCGGTGACTACTCGAACACGCGCGTGAAAATGCCGCCGGAAGTCGTCTTCAGCGGCACGCGCATGCAGCCAGAGCCCACGATTCTCGCAGCCGCCGAGCGCGCGAAGAAGTTCTATGCGTTCGCGCTTCCCGCGCCCGAGGGCTACGGATTCCGCGGCCCGTGGACGCGCCCGCTTGAATCGAATCTCGTATGGCTCTCTTCGGTCACGCTCGATTACGCGCGCGCCGAGGCGATTCTCCGCGAACGCATCGCACGCGAAGGTCTCACCGAGTACGACGCCGGCGCGCTCGCGCGCGTGATGCGCGGCGACGGACGCCTTCCGGAGGCGCTTGAGTTCTCATTTGCAGAATGGCAAAAGCACCCTGAATGGTCGGGCCTGCGCGAAGAACTCGTGACGTGGCTCCTCGACGAAGGTCGTCGTGAAGATGCACTCATGATCGCGCGCGCGGCGGTCGCCAAGCGGCCGGACGACCTCAACGCCATGCGTCGACTCTCGTTGATCCTGACAGAATCCGGCAATCGCGCTGAAGTCGAAGAAGGCATCGCGCTCATTGACCGCACGCTTGTGATCGCGCCCGACAACGCCTTCGCCTATCGCGCGCGCGCAGCTGCAAACTTCGGACTCGGTCAACTCGAAGCCGCCGAGGCGGACTATCGCCGTGCGATCGAACTCGCGCCGAACGAATGGCGATTCATGCAAGAACTCGGCGAGATGCTGATGGCAACCGACCGCGTGAAAGACTCAGGCCCGTTCCTGAAGCAAGCTGGTGAGATGCGCGTGAAAGAACTCGAGAAAGCACGCGAGCGGCGCTAAGCGCGCACACTTAACTCTCAGCTTCGCGGAAGAGACCGAAGAGTTCGGTCGAATCCTTCGCGGTGTACGCGCGCTGGCGGAATTCAGGGCTCGTCATGATCTTCGAGATCTTGCCGAGCGCTTGAATGTGATCGTCCTTCTTGTCGGGGTTCGACACGAGCAAGATGATCAGTTCCACAGGCTTCTTATCGAGCGAACCGAACTCCACAGGTTGCGCGGGCTTGCCGATCGCGAGCACCAAGCTCGGTACGCTCGAGCACTTGCCGTGCGGAATCGCGAGGCCCATACCGATACCGGTCGTGCGAATCATCTCGCGCTCCCAGACGGCCTTCTTCACCGCTTCCGCATCGGGGCACAGTCCGTTCGCCGCCAAGAGATCGACGAGTTCATCGAGGATCGCGTGTTTCTCCGTCGATGCGAGCGGCACCTTGACGGAACTCGGAGAGAGAATGTCGAGAATGCGCATGGCGCGAAGACCTTCAATCGCGGGAAATCCCCAAAGAGGAATCCCGCATGGAAACTCGGATGAAATCCCAAGCGGAAGGGGCAATGGTAACAAGGTCGGATGTGGCGATGGGCGCGGCGGAATCCGTAGGCCGCGCGGATTTAGGCTGCGCGGATTTCAGAAGCGCGGATGCAGCGCAGCGTTCTCGCGTCGAGACGCCTCCGACGCATGAAGCATGTGCGCAGGCATCGTTCAGGTTCGCCAAAGAAGCGCGTGGTAGCCGCCGTCGCGATAGACGCGCGGCGAGTCGCCGGGCAAGCCCGCAGGCATGATCGAACGCTCGACCGCCAAGGTGAGCCCGAAGCGCGACGCGAGTCGCTTGACCTGCGATTCGTTTTCCGCGCGTTCAATCGAGCACGTCGCGTAGATCACTGCGCCGCCGGGTGCAACAAGGCCGATCGCGGGGTCTGCGATTTTCTGTTGGAGCTCGATCACCGCCGCCGTCCGCGCTTTGCTGAAGCGGTAGCGAGCTTCGGGTCGTCGCGCGAGCACGCGCGAGTTCGAGCACGGCACATCGAGCAGCAAGAGATCGGCTTTGCCCGCGGCTTCGCGGAAGACCGACTGCGGTGAGAGCGGCTTGATGCCCGGATGACGGTGCCGCAATTCGGCGAGCGCTGCGAAGCGCGCGTCGTCGGGGTCGGTGGCGAAAATGGTCGCGTTCGGAAAGAGTTCCGCGAGTTGCTTCGTCTTCGTTCCGCGGCCTGCACAGAGGTCGACGATGAGTTGCGGCGCGCGAGGCAGAAGCGGCGCGAGCGACGCGACCGTCATCGCCGACGTCGGATCTTGCACGCGCAATGCAGGATGCGCGGCAAGCATCGCCGTCATCTCGCTGTGCGAACCCTTCCACACACCGAATCCGCGTTCTTCATGCGGCTCGATGTTGGAATCCGTCGGTGTGTCGGTCGATGCAGGGGCGGCATCGCTCCCCGTGCTGCCTACCGTGCTGTCTACCGTGTTGCCTTTAGCATCACTCGCACGCGGCACCACGACGTCCGTCGCGGTCGTCACGATGATCGGCGCCTCGGAGAGGTCGTGGAGTGCAAGACGCGTGGTCTCGCGAAAGCCGAACGCGCCAATCCAGTGGAGGATCAATTCGCGCGCGTGGCTTGTTCGTTCCGAGAGATTCGCGGCGGCATCTTCACTGAACGCATCAATCGAGAGTCGCAGTGCAGAGCCATCCGACAACGGCACGATGTTGCGCCGCGTCTGATCAGCGATCAGCGCGCGCGTCTCTTCGCATGGTGGAAGCCGTTCTGCAACGCTCGCCGCAACCTTGCGCAAGACCGCGTTCACAAGCCCGCCGGCACCCGGACGCAAACGTCGCTTCGTCCACTCGACGCTCGCATCCACCGCCGCCGCAGCCGGCACGCGATCGAGAAAGAGAATCTGCGCAGCGCCGCCAAGAAGCGCCGCTTGCACGGGCTTCTCGAGCAGTGGCCAGTTCTTCGTGAGATGCGGCCGAATGCACGCGATGAGCGTTAGGTAGCGACGCACCACCGCGTGTTCAATCGCGCGCGCGAGTGCTGCGTCGCGCGGATCAAGCCGCGCATCATCCCGCGGTTCGATGCGCGCATCAGACGACGCTGCTCCCGCGTAGGCGAGATCAGGAAAGCGCAACGCCTGCGCGAGGACGCGTTCGAGCGCGACCTCACGTGCGGCGTAACCAACGGGTGCATCTCGATTCACGCGCGGCTCGGTTCACGCACGGCCTTCTTCGGAGCGCTGACAGCCTTGCCCGCGCCCTTCTTGAGGGCTGCAGCAATGTCGGTCTTCTCCCAAGAGAACGTGCCCTTGCCCGCTTCGCCTGGCTCGCGACCGAAGTGGCCGTGGCTCGACGTCGCCGAGTAGATCGGCGCGCGCAGCTTGAGCATTTCGATGAGGCCGTACGGCGTCAGATCGAAGTTTTCACGCACGAGTGCCGAGAGCACTTCGTCGCCGACGGTGCCCGTTCCTTGCGAATCGACGAGCACCGACACTGGCTCAGCGACGCCGATCGCGTACGCAACCTGCACTTCGCAGACGCGCGCGAGCTTCGCAGCGACGATGTTTTTCGCGATGTAACGCGCCATGTACGCCGCGCTGCGGTCGACCTTCGAAGGGTCCTTGCCGCTGAACGCGCCACCACCGTGACGACCGCGGCCGCCATAGGTGTCGACGATGATCTTGCGGCCAGTCAAGCCGCAGTCGCCGTGGGGTCCGCCGATTTCGAATTGGCCCGTCGGGTTGACGTAGACCTTGACGCCGTCGTGCCACCACTTGCCGAGCACCGGCTTGATGATCGCATCGGTCACGGCCTTCTTGAGTTCGGCTTGCTTCTTCTCGCCGTTCCATTCCGGCGCGTGCTGCGTCGAGAGGACGACCGCATCGACCTTCTTCGGCTCGAGACCTTCGTACTCAATCGTGACTTGGCTCTTCGCGTCGGGGCGAATGCCCGAAACGATGCCCTTGCGGCGCACTTCGGCTTGCTTCTCGACGAGGCGGTGCGAGAGGTTGATCGGGAGCGGCATGAGACGATCAGTCTCATCGCAGGCGAAGCCGAACATCATGCCTTGGTCGCCAGCGCCTTGCGCCTTCTTCGACTTACGTACAACGCCGCGCGCGATGTCGGCGGATTGTTCGTGCAGGAGGTTGATGACACCGCAGCCGTTGCCGTCGAAGCCCATCGCCGCGTCGTCGTAGCCGATGCGGAGGATCGCATCGCGTACGGTCTGCTGGACATCGAACTTCTTCTTCGCGTTGTGGTTGAACTTGATCTCACCAGCGACGATCGCTTGCGCCGTCGTCACGAGTGTCTCGCATGCGCAGCGGCCTTCCGAATCGTGATCGAGAATGAGGTCGAGCACAGCATCCGAGATCGCATCCGCGACCTTATCGGGGTGACCCATCGAGACGCTTTCGGAAGTGAAGAGGTGGCGGCGGTTGCTCATGCGATTCTCAATACCAAGAGTGTGAAACGGGACGACAGAAACTGAAGAGATGTCGCGCGGAATTCGAGATCGAACGGCCCCGAGAGGGACCAAACTCCCGGACCTGATCGCCGCGCGCTGCGTGTCGACCTTCGGGAGAAGGGGCGGAATATATCGAAGTGGGCCGTCCGATCGCCCTTGCGCGGCCGCACAGACTGAAAAACCCTTCACGAACACTCGGTTTCCGGGAACCTCGCACTCGCCCACGCCGAAGCGGGAGTTAGATTCTGTTGCGAAAGACGTTCTCTATGCCCGCCCATCGCAGATTCGGTTTCCAAACGGCAGTACCGCGCGCGCTCGCACGTGGCGTTTCCGCATTGCGTACGTCCGCGCATTCAAACGCTGTGACTGGAGCCGTCACTGGGCTCTCTGTCGCGCTCACGGGAGTCATGCTCTTGACCACGCTGGCGACTACGCCGGCGGTCGGTTTCGCGGGCCCGCTGACAGGTGCGTCTCAGGACCGTGCGAACGCTCTTTCGACCGTGGAGGATGCAGCACCGATCGTGATCGACGGCGCGACCTACGCCTCGCGGCACGTGCTCGTCCAACTCAAGCCTGGCATGCGGCCGAGTTCCTTCTCGGCGCGCACACTCGCCCAAGCGGGAGTCGTCGGAGTGCGCTCGATCTTCGTCGAGCCCTTGAAGGACGCCGCAACGGCGGCAGCACTGGGTTTAGATCGTTGGTATCGCTGCGACCTCGCGCCGGGCGCAGATGCCTCAGCCGCGGTTGCGCGATTGGCGAAAGCCGCGATCGTCGAACGCGCTGAACGCGACCCTGAGGGTGGCCTCGCAGAGATTCCAAACGACACCGACTTCTGGCTGCAGTACGCGCTGCGGAATACTGGCCAAGTCGTCGGAGGTGTGGCGGGGACTGCAGGTGCAGACATCGGAATGGCAGCTGCGTGGGGGTATACCCACGGCGATCCGAATCTCGTCATCGCCGTGCTTGATTCGGGCATTGATCCACATCCCGAGATCGCAGGACGCATTCTGCCGGGCCTCAACGTCCCTGATGGCAACACCGCGACCGCCGACGAATGCAATCACGGCACGCATGTTGCGGGCATTCTCGCGGCAAAGGGCAACAACGGCACAGGCATCGCGGGCGTGACGTGGAATGCCAAATTGCTTCCCGTGGTGGTCGTGAACGGTTGCACGGGATTCGAGTCCAACGTCGCGGCAGGCCTCACGTGGGCGACCGATCAAGGCGCGAAACTCGTCAACATGAGTTTGCAATTCAACGTTGGAAGCACGGTTTTTCAGCAAGCCGTGCAGTACGCGCATGCGCAAGGCGTCTTGATGTGCGCTGCGACGGGCAACTCGAACAGTTCACTTGTCGCGTTTCCGGCGCGTTGGAGTGAAACGCTCGCCGTCGCCGCGACCGACAACCGTGACGCGCGCGCGACGTACTCCAATTACGGCGCAGAAACCGATATTGCCGCTCCCGGAACCAACGTTTGGTCGCTCTCAGCGGGTGCTGGCGGTTACACATTGAAGAGCGGAACGAGCATGGCGACGCCGCACGTGACCGCCGTGGCCGCGCTCTTGTGGAGTTACGACCCCTCGCTCACACGCGACGAAGTGCGCAGCTATCTCCTGTCGACCGCGCGCGACCTTGGTACGCCAGGCACCGATATCTACTTCGGCGCGGGTCGACTGGATGCTGCCGCCGCGCTTGCAGCCGTGCCGCCGCCGTACGTGCCGGAAGACATCAACCAAGATGGCTTCGTGAACGCCGCAGACTTGTCGCTCTTGCTTGCCGCGTGGGGCGTATGCACCGACTGCGATGGTTGCCCAGCAGATTTTGACGGCGATTGCATGGTCGGCGCGTCCGATCTTTCGCTTCTCCTTGCCGCGTGGTGAGCACCGCACTGCTAAATCACGAATTCGCGGTTGATGTCGTGGTCGTAAGCACGCGCGAGGCGCATCGACGCGGCTATCCTCGGCGTCCCGATGAACGTTCCGATGGAACTCGCTCGTGTGCTGATCCTCGACTCAAGCGCCGAGCAGTTCATTACGTTGGCCGAGCAATCTCCCGCACCCGGCCGCGCACCGCGCAGTTTCGCCATCAAGATTGGCACCGCCGAGGCAGTTGCGATTGATCGCCGTTGGCGAGGTGACACGCCGCCACGGCCGCAAACGCACGAACTCTTAGACAACGCGATTCGCGCACTCGGCGGCGTGCTCGAGCGGATGGTGATTCACCGACTCGAAAACGGCACGTATTACGCCAACCTCGTGATCGTGCGCGATGGTGAAGAGATCGAGTTGGACGCACGACCAAGCGACGCGATCGCGTTGTCGGTCGGCTGCCATGTGCCGATCGAGGTTGCCGAAGAGGTACTAGAAGAGAGCGCGGAAGAGCGGCCCGATATCGAGCCGCCGATTGAGGCAGGCGAGGGCGACGATGACGATTGAGGCCGGAACGGCGGACGCAGGCGGAGAATCGCAAGGCGCGCAAAAAACAAACGCGGGGCAGGGAAATGCGCGCGAGTCCGACGCACGCGCTTCTGACGCACGCACGTCGCGCAACGCGCCCTTGGCTTTCCATCCAGCGTGCGGATTCACGCTGCCCGCCGATTGGATCACGCTTGGTGAACCGTGCGTGCGATTCGATCCGCGGCCAGGTCCGCGCGCGTCGAGCGAGCCACCCATCGGTGGCCGCCTCAAAGAGCGCGCGGAGGATTTTCTCGTCGAAGAGATTCCGCTCTACGCGCCGTGCGGCGAAGGCGAGCATCTTTATCTCGGCATCCAGAAGACCAACATGCCGCACAGCGAAATGCTGTCGCTTTTGTGTCGCCACTTCAATGTGGAAGAGTCGGCGATCGGATTCGCAGGCATGAAAGATCGCGTCGCGGTCACGCAGCAGACCGTTTCGATTCATCTTCCGAAAGATCGTCCCGTTGGTGAGCTGCGCCACGAACGGCTCGCTGTGATGTGGGCGATGCGCCACCAGAACAAATTGCGTCGCGGGCACTTGAAGGGGAATCGGTTTGCCATTCGCGTCCGTGGTGTTGATCCACTCGCGGTGCGTACGGTGAAGCGCCGCATGGAAGAAGTCGCGCGTTCTGGCGCACCCGATTACTACGGCGAGCAGCGCTTCGGCTACCGCGTGAACAGTCACTTGCTTGGGCTTCTGTATGCGCGCGGCGAGTGGCAAGCGGTGCTCGATGAGTTGCTTGGTGCGCACGGCACGCCATTTCCGCCGCATCAACGCGAGCAACGCGAGATGTACGAAAGTGGTGCGTTTGAAGATGGCGCGCGCCGATGGAAATTGCACGATCCCGCGGAACTCGTCGCGATGCGCTCACTTGCTCGTGGACGCGACGCCGCCGGTGCGGTGCGCGCGATTCCCGCGCATATCAAGAGTTTTTGGATGAGCGCGCTCCAAGGCGCGGTTTACAACGCGACCCTCGCTGCACGGATTCGCGATCAAACGTACGCGACGATTCTGCCGGGCGACGTTGCGATGCTCGCTGGAACCGCGAGCATTTTCCGCGTGCCTGCGGATATCAGCGAAGCAGATCTCGCACGCGAACGCACGCGTTGTCTCGAGCGCGAGGTTTCACCAACGGGGCCAGTGCACGGCCCGTCGATGGTCGAAGCGTCGGGTGACGCGCTCCGGTACGAACACGAGGCACTCGCGCTTGTCGGTGCCAATGAAGGCCTTTTCGCGCCACCGGCGCTTGAAGCACTTGGTGCGCGTCGTCCGTTTCGGATTGAAGTTTCGAACTGGGAAATCGATGCGGGCGTTGATCTCCACGGCGCGTTCATTCGGCTCGCGTTCGATTTGCCGAAGGGCGCGTTCGCGACGGTGCTTTGCCGCGAGTTGCTTGGTTTTGGCGTGGATTGAACGATTGGACCAGCAGCTTGGGCAGCGTGTGTTCATCAACGTCGTCGGCGAAATGGCTTCAAGCACGCGCCAAGCAAGACAACTGCAGTCGCAGGGGTCGGAATCGGGTTTCCAAAGGAGAAACTCTTCACATACGACAAAACGTTGTCGCCCGCGTCGTAGCCTCCGATTGTTATGTAGATCTTCTTGATAGGCCCCGGTGCGACGACGCCGAAAAATCCGGTGTAGAACTGAGGCGTCGGGTCGTAAGGAATGGACACCAACCCTCCCTGGCCGGGGTTCACGGCAACAACCCAGATATTCAAGTTGACGTGGGTTGTGGCGAGCTCGATGGCAACGGCATTCGCCTCACCCGTAACCTCGAAATCCATCCAGTCGTAATGGCACCGCAGTGCGCGTGTGGATGGATCGACACCCCAACTCTCCGCGAGGTTGAATCCGTATTGGTTTGTGATGTCACCCGTCACCACCCCAGTGGCCGCGAACAGGTTCGTAAATCGAACTCCTTGATTCTCCCAGTGATTCCATTGTGGAATTCCGAAGGCGCCGAGAGGTACATCGGAAGTCTCAAAGGAACTGAACCTCACACCACCTTCCGACCCACTAGCACTCGTTTGGGCCGCTTCCCAAGCTGCCCGATTCCCAAAGCCTTGAATGGCGGCGTCAGCAGTTGAGGTTGTCGCATAGTTTGCAGCAAGCAAGCCGACGACCCAAACAGACAAAAGAGCGGGGGCTGTATGAGACGACACCAAAACGAAGTTGTTGGGGAATGGACACGAAGGGCGGGGTAGAAACGCTCGCTGAACAAAGGCAGTCATGTGTACTCCCTTAGAGACTGGTCAACAGTCGCGGCTGAACGAATGGAAACAGAGTGCAGAACGAATGATCTCTTCAGGATCATCACTCGGATTGGCGGCTCTTGGCGATAATCCATAGCACTTCATCCACGATCGCAACCGCGATCGGCGGAGCGGTGGCGGACCAACGACGGTAACCATCGATATCCTGCAACCCGAGAAAGTCTGCAGCAAAGTCAACATTTGACTTGGAGGCAGCTGCGACCAAGATTGGTACTGGTGATTCGATCGCACCAGCCTGACAACCCGAACCCGAACCCCAATTGGCGAGCAAGAGCGACAAGTCAGCCGCTCCCACGGAACCATCGCGATTCAGGTCAAACGCAAACTTCGAGGCGTCGCAATTCTCTTCGATGCACCAAGCTCCTAGGAGTAGAGCGAGGTCTGACGCTTCCACACAATCATTGACATCCAAATCACCGATGAGACGAACTGCCCGAAGCACGACCGGTCGGCGAACCCCCGCGATCACGGCGGTCCCAGTGCAGTCCCCCCACTGATTGACTCCCCGAATGCGAATGACCCTGTCGGATTCGCTCTGTTTCCAGCCATCAGTGAGAACGCCAGGCGAGTTTACGTCGATACTCGTCCAAGCGTTGTTGTGCCAAGACTCGCCCGACCAGAACCAGAGAGTTCCCGAAGTCTCAAGGGCAACTGCATCGGCCGCTTTTGACTCACCAACCGCCAAATGAAACGGTACCCGCGAAGCTCCATTGAGCCAGCGAGCGCGCTCGATATCGTCGACGAGTCCGTAGACACCGCCGGAGTTTGGCGGCGGCGGAAGAAGCAGCGGCTCTGCTTGCGGTCCTTCGGGGTCTGTCGCGACAAGTGGGAACTTCCATGCATGGGGAAACCGACCCAAAGGCCCCTCATCGAATCGCATGACATGCCCGACTCCTAATCCCTCAGTAGAAGTTTCCGATAGGCGGCTCACGGCGCGAATCTCCGATGTAATGCGCTCGGTTCCTGGAACGGCGCATTCCAAGGTGGTCGGCGTGAGGGATGTCGGATCCCCCACATACGATCGATCCCAACGTGTTGGAGCACATGGGATTCCGTTCGGCGCTGGGTCGACTTCGCAGCCAAGGGATCTGTTCTGGGCGCCCACCAGAAACTCACCGTCTCGAGAAATACCCAATAGTCTCGACTTCACTGCGCCATTTCCATCTGGGCGAGCTTCGATATCAGTCCAATACTCTGGAAGCGAACTATTCGCGGCGAAACTCACAGCGAACACGGCGGGTCGCCCACTTCCAAAGCTACCTGAACACGAGAAGACGGAGCCTGCGAAACCGACTGCGCGGAGCGGCAGTTCAGCAGATATTGCCTCTAAGATTGTGACGCCGTACTGGGACTGCGGCCACATTCCGTGTAGTTCGTCGTTTGGAGGATCAATACGCTGCCAAGTGATGGATTCACTCGCGCTTGTGGGCAGTCGCCATAGAACTCCGCGAGCACTCCAATCAGATGAATCCGTCCCACTAGACGAGAGGGATGCGATATCCCCCGCTCCTCCCGCGACAACTCCATACTCACTGACATCAAACGCCTCGCAGGTAGAGAAAAGCTGACCTGCTCCATCGGCTGGAAGCGGCAGCCAAGAGGTCGTGAAGGGCTCCACGCCGAAGTGCGGGTTGAATGACCAAACAAATGCTCGGAGTCCTGCGGTATTCAATTCAATTCTGCCGGCAGCCATACCGCGATCCGAGATGTCGCCAAGCATGTTCTTGGCAGAGTCGATCACCTCCGACCCTAGAGACCCATTTGGATCGACGATAAACGAAGGCACTAGAACTTCGTACTGCTTCACGCCTGGCAGCACATCTGGAGCCGCGTGGACTAAGCCGCCGGAAGCCAAAAGCGAGCCTGCCACGACTGATTTGGCCCAAAACGGAATCGGGGCCTGTTCCACGGGTGCCGTCGGCGTTTTGGTGTCACCGCCTAATACGGTTGTTCCCCGCGACTTCGTGCTCCTAGTGAAAGATATCCCTGCGGTAGATACCTGTCGAACTCCGACAAATGGCAAGCGCCGAACTGTCGTCATTTCACCATCCCCTCAAATCAAAGTGAATTGCGCACTGAAGTAAAACGCTACTCGCAAAACTATATCTGTCAAGTGCGCGCAATAAATTTTTTTGATAGCGCTTCAGGCCACGAACAAAGTGCTCATCAAAGCTGCGCGTTGCACAACTGTGCACCAACACGGCACCAACTTGGCACCATCACACCGCGACGCCATACGCGCGCGCGGCCGCGATGATCTGCGCCGCCGTATCGCGCTCATGATCGATGCGCACCGCGTGCCAGCCGTAACTCTGCGCCGCAGTGCAATTCTCGGGGAGATCATCGAGAAAGAGGATCTCTTCACTCGACGCGCCGACCGCGCGTTCAAACGCGCGATAGATCTCGCTTCCGGGTTTCTCGAGGCCGAAGAGATGTGACGCGTGACGATGCTCAATCGCTTCGAACGCAGGCAATCGAACGAGTGCGTCCCAATGGCGATCGTTGGTGTTCGAGAGACACGCTGTCGTTGCACCCGCCGCGCGAATCGCGCCGAGCGCGTGTGCGACACCGGGATATTCGTCGGCGAGAATCGCGTCGTGTGCTGCAAGCAGTATTTCGCGGGAAATGCGGCCGCCAAGTACGTCATAAGCGCGCTCGACAAACGCGAGGTAGTCATGTTCGCCGCGTTGATGACGCGACGCATGCGCGCGCACATCGCGGCGTTCTTCTTCGGTGATCGACTCGAGGATGTAGCCAGGAACGCCCGCCGCGTGGAGTGCTTCTTCGAGTGAACGACGAATGCGAATCACAACACCGCCGAGATCAACGCAGACAAGTCGAACAGGATGACGTGCAACCATGGAAATCTCGTGGGGCAGGGCGTGGGGCGTTGGCAAGTGTGCCGGAGGGTTGCGGCAGATGTACGGAGTAGAACGGTGTGCACGCGCGTCGAAACGTCATCGCGCGTCACAGGTCATCATGCCGGAACTCACGCACTGCGACGTTTCGCGTTCGATGAAGTTTCAGCAGATGAAACTTGAGGGGACGCAGTCGTTCGAACTTCGCGCGCGGCATCGGCTGCACGCGTTGCTTCTTTCGCGCGCTTCTGTTCCGCGCGACGTTCACGGAAGAACGCGCGCAACAACTCAACACACTGGTTCGACAAAACGCCGCCGTGCATTTCGCAGCGGTGATTGAGCCGCGTATCGGATGGAATATTGAAGAGCGTTTCGCACGCGCCGGCCTTCGGATCGGTCGCGCCGTAGACGAGTTTCGCGAGGCGCGCATTGACGGCCGCACCAGCGCACATCGGGCACGGTTCGAGCGTCACGGCCATCGAGCAACCTTCGAGTCGCCACTCGCCGAGCTTTCGGCCAGCCTCGCGGATGGCGACGATCTCGGCGTGTCCGGTTGGATCCGCTTCGCGTTCGCGGGTGTTGGCCGCTTCAGCGATGACCTCATCTCCACGGTAAATCACCGCGGCGATTGGTACTTCGCCAGCGAGCGCGGCTGAGCGGGCAAGCAGAATCGCGCGCTGCATCATGCGCACGTCTACATCGCCCACACCCGCGTGCGCAGAACGCACTAGGCGCAGGGAGTTCATCATTCGTCTCCGCCTCCGACCGATCCGTACGAGCGCGACGCTTGCACGGCCAGTCCGTGACCATCCACCGAGTCGGTCACTCCTTCGACGGATCACGACG
The DNA here is from genome assembly GCA_027488265.1 of Planctomycetaceae bacterium. Classification (GTDB taxonomy): domain Bacteria; phylum Planctomycetota; class Phycisphaerae; order Phycisphaerales; family SM1A02; genus QWPT01. The sequence goes on along the minus strand of JAIYCA010000301.1, from coordinate 23,307 downwards.
ATCCGCCTCGGGTAGCGTCGTCATCGTCGCGCGGCACCCCTCCGGGCAAGCGCGAGTCGTCATCTTCGTACGATCGGCGGTCGGACGAGTCCGTCTGTGCGGTCTGTGCAGCGTCGCGGTCGGTCGCTGCGCCCGAGAACACGCGTCCTGCCGCAACTTTGTGCGCCGGAACGAAGACAAGGAGCAGGATGCCGAACTCGTAGAGCGCCCAAAGCGGCCCGAGGAGGAGCACCATCGACATCACGTCGGGTGGGGTCACAACCGCAGCGATGATCGCCATGATCAGAATCGCCCAGCGGCGCTTCTCGCGCAGGAACTTCGGCGTAATCAGTCCAACCCAGCCCAGCAACAAGATGGCGACGGGGAGTTGGAAGGCGACGACGCTTCCAAGAAGGAGTAGGAGCGTGAACGAGATGTACTCGCTCAAGCGATAGACCTGCGCGATGCCGCCGACCACAGTCAGCGGAACTTCGAGAATCGAGAGCGTGCCCGCCGCGTCCGGTCCGTTGCCTGTGATGGCGGCGGAAAGGTCGCTGGTCGCTTGGACGAGCGCGTTCGGTGAGATCCTCTCAAGCGGCACCGCGACGCGAAGCACCTGCGTCTTCGCCGAGATCCACACGTCGCCCGCCTTCGGCTGCGGCGGATCTTCATCGAGGACAGGCACGTTCAGCACACCGCTGAAAGGTGAGGTGGTGGTTGGCGAAGTGGTCGGCGGTGTTGTGCTTGGACCTTCGGCGGCGCCGTCCACGCTCGTTTCAGCCGTTGTCGGCGGCGGAACTGGCACGGTGCGCGGTTGCGATGCGCCGAATCCGACGAGGAAAAGCAGCGTGAACGGCAGCAGCACCCAGTAGAAAAGCGCGATCCCAAGCAGCGTGAGTACGCCCGAGAGCGGCACGAGGAAGTGGACGTATCGGCGTTCGTGGCGGTACAGCCCGGGCTCGATGAAGCGCCAAAGCTGCAGCAGGATCCACGGCGCCGACAACGCGATTGCCGCGATGATCGCGAGCTTCATGTCGGTCGAAATGGTCTCGGCGGGGGAAAGCGCCTGCACCTGCTCGGGTTGGCCGTTTGCGCGTTGGGCGGCAAAAAGCGGCCGAATGAGTATGTCGCGGATGTCCGGCGCGTAGAAGAAGAGAAGGATCGCGAGCGGCAGCGGAACGACAAGCGCGCGGAAGACGCGGGAGCGGAGATCCTGCAGATGATCGCCGAAACTCATCGCGCCGAGATCAGTCGGCTGATCGAGTGAAGCGGCGGGGGAAGGTTGACGCTGACGTCCAAACATGAAGCGTCGAGTGTACGGAACGCGTCAACTCTTCACACCGATGCGAATCGACGGGGCTGAGAGACACGCCGCGCCCGACGGCCACACCGCGCGTCCGACCTTGACGCCCCGCGGCACGGCCCACGCGCGGTACGCTCCGCGCGTGATCGACACCCACTGCCACCTCACATTTCCCGAGTACGAAGGCCGCGTCGGCGAAATCCTCGCGGACGCGCGGGCGGTAGGGGTTCTCGGCGCTATCACGATCGCAACGACCACCCGTGATGCCCGTCGCACCGTCGCCCTTGCCGAAGCGCACGCGAATCTCTGGGCAAGCGCCGGCGTTCACCCGCTCTACGCCGACGAACCGGCCGATTGGGAAGAAATGCGGGCGGCCGGGCGGTCGCCAAAGTGCGTCGCGTGGGGCGAACTCGGCCTCGACCGCCATTACGCCGACCCGCCGCAGGAGGTCCAACGGCCGGTGCTGGAGGCTCAACTCGAGGCAATCGCACGCTGGCACGGCGAAGAACCCGCCCTCACGAAGCCGATCGTCCTCCATTGCCGCGAGGCGTTTGATGAACTGATTCCGGTCCTCCGCGCGAGCGGGCTGCCCGCTGAGCGCTTCGTTTTCCACTGTTTCACGGCGGGCCCGCGCGAAATGCGGCTTTTGCTCGACTTTGGCGCCTCAGTCTCGTTCACGGGTGTCGTGACGTTTCGAAACGCGAAACCCACCCACGACGCCGCGCGCCTCGCCCCGCTCGACCGGATCATGGTCGAGACCGACGCCCCGTTCCTGACCCCCGAACCCCACCGGACCGTCCGTCCGAACGCCCCGAAGTACGTCGTGCATGTGGTGGAGGCGTTGGCGGCGCTCCGCGGGGAGCCGGTCGAGCGCGTCCGCGAGGCTGTTTTTGCAAACGCGCAAGCGTTCTTTGGGGTCCACCCGACCGGCGTGTAAGCGTGTCGGTCCAAGGCCTCGTCTGCCGAGGGCATCGAAGCACGAACCCGCGCCCCTCGACCCAATGCGTGCCCAACATTCAAAACAAGTTTGGAGGGCCGAGAACCGCTCGGCCGATCACGAGCCAAGTTGTCGACGGATTGACGGCCTCGGCGGCTCGGTCTAGTATGGCGAAATGGACTTCGTGAGATTTTTCACGATGTCCATTCAAGCCTTTTTCGGTTCCCTCGATTCTGTTGTCGGTTCTTTACACGGGTCACTCGTTGGCCGCGCTGCACCCGCTTCGCGGTCCACTCAGGAGCTCTTCCAGAGATGAGTAGGTTTCTCTTCCCCAAGTGGTCGAACCTTCTGCTGCCGACGATCATCGCTGCAGCACTCACCATTCCGCTCTACGCGGTGTTCTTCGTCGCGTACGGATTCAGCCCAAAAACGCTCGAAGTTGGCTACCAGCCAAAGCAACCTGTGCCATTCAGCCACGCGCTCCACGCGGGTGAACTTGGCATGGACTGCCGCTACTGCCACACGTCGGTCGAGAAGGCCGCGCACGCGAGCGTGCCACCGACGCAGACCTGCATGAACTGCCACACGCAGATTCGTCCGCAGAGCCCGAAGCTCGAGCCGGTGCGCGAGAGTTATGAAACTGGCCTCCCAGTCGAGTGGACGCGCATCCACAAGTTGCCTGACTTCGCGTACTTCGATCACTCGGCGCACGTGAATCGCGGCATCGGCTGCGTTTCGTGCCACGGCCGCATCGACACGATGGAAGTCGTCTATCAGAAGTCGCCGCTCTCGATGGGTTGGTGCCTTGAGTGCCACCGCAACCCCGAGATCAACCTGCGCCCAACGAGCGAGATCACCAATCTCGGATTTGACTCGGCGACCGACCTTACCGCGGAAGACCGCGAAGCACTCAAGAAGAAGTACCACATCAGTCCGAGCGAAGATTGCTCGACCTGCCACCGCTGATCGCACGCCGCGTTTCGCGCGGAAACGAACACAAAAGGTAAGCCCGAAGACCGGAACTGGCGCGAGCCAGATCACCCGCGACCAAGAGAGAATTCGATGCACGAATCACGCCACGGCTGCGATACCGCGAGCAAAGATGCAGGGCTGAAGTTTGCCCCCGCGGAGTATTGGCGCAGCGCCGAAGACCTCGAGAAAACGCCGGAATTCCGCGACATCATGGCGCGTGAGTTCGGCCCCAATGCGCAGGAACTCGCGTCCGGCGACGACCGCCGCACCTTCATCAAGTTGATGGGCGCGGGCATCGCACTCGCTGGTCTCGCGGCATGCCGCCGTTGGCCCGAGTCGAAGATCGTTGCCTTCTCGCAAGCTGACACAGGCGCGAATGGCGGACGCACCGCTGGTGTGCCGATCCACTACGCGACCTCGGTTGAAGTTGGCGGCATCGCGTGGCCTGTCCTCGCGAAGAGTTTCGATGGTCGTCCGATCAAGCTCGAAGGAAATCCTGCGCTTCCCTTCGCCGCGGGTTCGAACTCGATCATCCAAGCGCGAGTTCTCGAACTCTACGACCCAGACCGCAGCCGTTCGCTGACGAAGTCTGGTCAAGCTAGCACGTGGACCGCGTTCAGCGCGTGGTGCGGCGAAGCGGCGACGAAGTTCAAGGCGAACGGTGGTGCTGGTCTCGCGGTGCTCGTCGACACGTCGATGAGCCCGTCGCTTGAAGACATGAAGACGCGCTTCATGGCGGCCTACCCGAAGGCGTGGTGGGGCAACTGGAGCGCGATGGCGAACGACAACGTCGTCGCTGCTGCAAAGGCCACGAGCGGCGCGATCGCGATGCCGAACCTCGAGAAGGCGAAGGTCATCGTTGCACTCGACGCTGATCTCCTCGGCTGCCCGGTATCCGGCGTCGCGCACTCGGCGGCGTGGGCCAAGGGTCGTCGCGTCAACGCGGCCGATCCAGCGAAGCAAGAACTCTCGCGTATGTACGTCGCCGAGCCGTCGCTGACGGTCACCGGCATGAGCGCGGACGATCGCCTCGCGGTTCGTCGCAGCGACATCCCAGTGCTCGCCGCGGTCATCGCGAAGGAACTTGGTGTTTCGAACGTCGACACGCTCGCGACCAACGCACGCGCTGGCGCGATGCTTGATGCGCACGGCAAGGAAATCCTCGCGCAACTCGTCGCCGACTTGAAGGCTGCGGGTTCGGCTGCGGTTGTCGTTGCAGGTCCGATGCAGGATCCAGCGACCATCGCGCTCGCGGCAGCGATCAACGAGAAGCTCGGCGCAGTCGGCACGACGATTTCGTACTTCGACGGTCCAGCGTCGGGCGAAGTCGCGCAACTCGCGCAACTCGCAGGCGCCCTTGAGTCGGGCGCGATCGAAACGCTCGTCCTCCTCGGTGGAAACCCGCTCTACGACGCGCCGGCGGACCTCGCGTTCGCTGCGAAGTTGTCGAAGGCGAAGGAAGTCGTCCACCTCTCGTTCTACGCAAACGAAACGAGCAAGTCGCCTGCCTGCACGTGGCACGTTCCTGCCGCGCACTCGCTTGAGTCGTGGTCGGATGGTCGCGCGATCGACGGTTCGATCGTCGTGCAACAGCCGCTGATTCTCCCGATCCTCGATGTCGAGCAGGGCGGACGCAACGCGCTCGAAGTCCTCGCAGCGCTCACGGGCGACGAAGAAACTTCAAGCTACGAAATCGTGCGTCGCGCACACATGAAGGTCAGCGGCCTTTCGGGCGCGGCGTTCGAGTCGTGGTGGCGCGAGAATCTCAATCGCGGCTACGTTGAGTCGACCGCGTGGAAGGCTGCCGCAGCTCCGAAGATCGATGGCAACGCGCTCGGCACGATGTGCACCGCCGCGGCCGCCAACGCGGGCACTGAGATGGAACTTGCGTTCGCCTTCGATGCGAAGGTCGGCGATGGTCGCTTCGCAAACCTCGGCTGGCTGCAAGAGGTCCCCGATGTCGCGACGAAGGTCACGTGGGACAACACACTGCTCATGTCGCCTGCAACCGCGCGCTCGCTCGGCTTCAAGCAAGGCGACATGGCGAAGGTGACGGTTGGTTCTGCGTCGATGGAAGCCGCCGTGTGGGCGCTGCCTGGTCACGCGGACAACTGCGCCACGATCGCGCTCGGTTACGGTCGCGGCGAAGCAGGCGGACGCATCGCAAATGGCGCGGGTTTCAATGCGTATCCGTTGCGCACGACGACCGCACTTGGCGGTTCGAAGGCTTCGATCTCGAAGACCGGCGCCACGTACGCATTCGCTCATACGCAAGATCACGGCGCAGCTGACGCGCTGATTGCAAACGTCCCAACCGACGGCATCCAAGCGCGTCTTCCGAGCCTTGTTCGTGAGTCGAGCCTCGCGAACTACAAGGCGCATCCTGATTTCGCGCGTCACGTCGGTCACGTCGCGCACCGTCTTTCGCTCTGGGAAGAGTCGAATCTCGACGGCGCGAAGTACCGCTGGGCGATGACGATCGATCTCTCGACCTGCACTGGTTGCAGCGCGTGCGTCGTCGCGTGCCAAGCGGAAAACAACGTTCCAATCGTCGGCAAGGCGATGGTCGCGCGTGGCCGCGAAATGCACTGGATTCGCATTGACCGCTACTTCCGCGGCAAGAGCGTCGACAATCCATCGGGCTTTGCGGTGCAACCGCTCGCGTGCATGCACTGCGAGAACGCACCGTGCGAACAAGTCTGCCCCGTTGCGGCAACCGTGCACGACGAGCAGGGCATCAACGTGATGGTTTACAACCGTTGCATCGGTACCCGCTACTGCAGCAACAACTGCCCGTACAAGGTTCGTCGCTTCAACTTCTTCGACTACCAGAAGCGCACGCCGGACCGCGAGGAAGGCTTCCTCAAGGTCGGCCTCGACTACTACAAGGACATTCCGAATGCGGACTATCCGATCGACGAGAAGCCCGATGCGTGGTCGCGCATGCAGCACAACCCTGACGTCACCGTGCGTTCGCGCGGCGTGATGGAGAAGTGCTCGTTCTGCATGCAGCGCATCCAAGAAGCCAAGATCCGCGCGAAGAACGCGTGGGCGAAGGCTGGCGGCGTCGACAGCGGTCGCGAGACGTGGTCGGTCGAAGATGGCGCGGTCATCACTGCATGCCAGCAGGCTTGCCCGACGCAAGCGATCGTCTTCGGTGATCTCAACGATCCGAAGTCGCGCGTGTCGCAGATGGTCAAGAGCCAACTCTCCTACGAACTGCTCGAAGAACTCAACACGAAGCCACGCGTGAAGTATCTCGCGCGTGTCAAGAATCCGGGCGTCGATCACTCACACGACGATCACGGTCACGATCACGATCACAGCCACGACCACGATCACGGTCACGCCCACTAAGAGCTGCTCACCATGTCGACGCTCTCACAAGATCATTCTCTCGGACGCATGTCCGACAACACCATTGACCGTCCCGGCGAACGCGCGCCGCTTGTCCTCAACATGGACAAGTTCAGCGAAGTCACCGCGACGGTCTGCCGCGTGAACGAAGCCGAGAAGGCGCCGTTTGCTTGGTACGTCGCATTCGCGGCCGCGCTCGGACTCCTGAGCATCCTCGGCGCGTGCATCGGCTACCTCATCCTGACGGGTGTTGGCGTGTGGGGTCTCAACAACCCCGTCATGTGGGCCTACGACATCACGAACTTCGTGTTCTGGGTCGGCATCGGTCACGCAGGCACGCTCATCAGCGCGATCCTCTTCCTGTTCCGTCAGAAGTGGCGCACGGGCATCAACCGCTTCGCCGAAGCGATGACGATCTTCGCAGTCATCTGCGCAGGTACGTTCCCTGGCATCCACGTTGGTCGCGTGTGGTTTGCGTATTGGCTCTTCCCGATCCCGAACCAGATGGAAATGTGGCCGCAGTTCCGCTCGCCACTCCTCTGGGACGTGTTCGCAGTTTCGACCTACTTCACCGTGTCGCTCCTCTTCTGGTACACGGGCATGGTGCCTGACCTTGCAACCCTGCGCGATCGCGCGAAGGGCAAGATCCAGCAACTCGGTTACGGCCTCTTCAGCCTCGGTTGGCGCGGCTCGAACCGCCACTGGCACCGTTACGAGCGCGCCTATCTCATCCTTGCTGCGCTCTCGACGCCGCTCGTTCTCTCGGTGCACTCGGTCGTTTCGTTCGACTTCGCGACCTCGCAGTTGCCCGGTTGGCACACCACGATCTTCCCGCCGTACTTCGTCGCGGGCGCAATCTTCTCGGGCTTCGCGATGGTGGTCACGCTCGCGGTTCCGGCGCGTGAACTCTTCGGTCTCAAGGACCTCATCACGCTCCGCCACCTCGACAACATGAACAAGGTCATCCTCGTGACCGGTTGCATGGTCGGCTACGCGTACTCGATGGAGTTCTTCATCGCGTGGTACTCGGGCGCGATGTACGAGAAGTTCGCGTTCATCAACCGCGCGTTCGGTCAGTACTGGTGGGCGTACTGGATCATGGTCAGCTGCAACGTGATCACGCCGCAGCTCTTCTGGTTCAAGAAGATCCGCACCAGCATCCCGCTCATGTTCGTGCTCTCGATCTTTGTGAACGTCGGCATGTGGTTCGAGCGCTTCGTGATCATCGTCACGAGCTTGGCCAACGACTTCCTCCCAAGCTCGTGGGACATGTTCACGCCAACGTGGGTCGACATCGGAACGATGGTCGGCGCGTTCGGCCTCTTCTTTACGCTCTTCCTCTTGTTCTGCCGCTACCTCCCCATGATTGCCATGGCGGAAGTGAAGGCAGTCATGCCACAAGCGGATCCGCACGGCGCGGGCGCGGGCAAGCAGGGCCATCACGGACACGGCCACGCTCACGCTCACGACGGACACGGACACTGAACGAGAAACCATCACCGAGCCGCGATGCGGTCCTCGGTGTGAGTACAGGTGTACGACAACTTCGGTGCGCAACGACCTACGTGCGCAGCGACCTAAGTGCGAAGCGACTTGGGACTCTCAAAGTCATCCTGAAGGTTGAATCATGGCGACGATCGTCACAACACCAACTGCAACCGGCGCAGGCCAGCCCGCGGCGAAGCCGACGCGGATCTACGGCTTGCTCGCGGAATTCGAGACGCCCGGCGACCTCATGGCCGCCGCTGAGAAGTGCCGCGATGCTGGCTACCGCTGGTGGGATTGCCACACGCCGTTCCCAGTGCACGGCCTCGACGGCGCGATGGGTATCAAGCGCACGATCTTGCCATGGCTTGTCTTCGGCGCAGGCGCGACAGGCACGCTCGTCGCGTTCCTCCTCCAGGCGTACACCAACTCGTGGAACTTCCCGATGTGGGCCGGAGTGTGGGTGCACGGCTACCCGTTCCTCATCTCGGGTAAGCCCGCGATGAGCCTTCCAGCGTTCATCCCCGTCATGTTCGAGTTGACCATCCTCTTCTCGGCGCTTGCGACCGTGAAGTTGATGTTCCTCTTCAACGGCCTGCCACTCCTCTATCACCCGCTCTTCACGTCGAATCGTTTCCGTCGCGCGTCGAACGACCGCTTCTTCATCGTGATCGAAGCACGTGACCCGAAGTTCCTTCCGAAGCGCACTGAGGAATTCCTCAAGACGCTCTCGCCTGTCTCTATCGAAACGGTGCAGGACTAACGCATGATTCCGCTTCCTCCACGTTGGATGATCTTCACCGGAATTCTCGCAGCGTGCGCGCTTGCGATCCCGCCCGTTGTGATTGCGCGTGTTCGCGCGACGCCGGATGAGAATCGCGCGGTGCACATCTTCTTCGACATGGACTTCCAACCGAAGTTCAAGTCGCAGGCAGAGAACCCGCTCTTCGCCGACGGTCGCGCGCAGCGCTACGCCGTCGCAGGCACGGTTGCGCAAGGCGAGACCATGCTCGACTCGCACCTCTATGAGGGTGCTGTCAATGGAAAGTGGGCGGAGACGCTGCCTGAAGGCATGTCGATGACGCCTGAATTCCTCGCGCGTGGTCAGCAGCGCTACAACATCTACTGCTCGGTTTGCCACGGCTACGCGGGTTGGGGTGACGGCACCGTCAACAAGCGCGCGATGGAACTGATGTCGAACAGCGAAGGCCCGGTGCAGGGCACGAGTTGGGTGCAGGCGAAGAGCTTGCACGACCCGCTGGTGCGTGAACACCAACTGGGCATGCTTTACAACATCGCGACCAACGGCATCCGCAACATGGCGGGCTATGGCGCACAGATCGATCTCGAAGATCGCTGGGCGATCGCCGCGTACGTGCAGGCGCTGCAACTCTCGCAGGATGCGTCGCTTCAAGACGTTCCGCCGGAACTCCGCGCCAATCTCCAGACCAATTCGACGCAGGGTGAGGTGAAGTGATGGGTCACGCTACGACGCATGCCGATCTCGGCACTTCCAACATTCAACTCCCTGCGTTTGCGCTCGGCTTCCGCAACGTCGCCATCGCGCTCGCGGTGATCGGCCTCGGCGGCGGCGCGGCGATCGGTTACACCGGCATGTTCGGTACCGATGGCCATCACTTCTGGCGCGCGTACATGATCGCGTTCCTCTTCGCGCTCACGCCATGCCTTGGTGGTCTCTTCTTCGTCTTCGTGCAACACCTGACGCGTGCAGGTTGGTCGGTTGCAGTGCGCCGACCGGCGGAAGCACTCGCGGCGAATCTTCGCTGGGTGTGGATTCTCTTTCTGCCATTCGCCGTGCTCTGGTTCATGGGCAAGGCGAATCTCTTGTGGGTTTGGGCGGACATGGAATCGCTCAAGGCCAACAACGAAGCCGAGTACCACATCGTGCACGCGAAGGAAGCGTTCCTGAATCCGACGTTCTTCTGGATTCGCGCCGCGGTCTACTTCGCCGTGTGGGCGATGCTCGCAAGCTTCTACTTTGGCGGCAGCGTTCGCCAAGATGCATCGGGCGACATCTCGATCAGTGAGCGCATGCAGAAGTGGTCGGGCCCAGCCGCGATCCTCTTCGGCCTCACGACGACCTTCGCTGCGTTCGACTGGATCATGTCGATTTCGCCAGCGTGGTTCTCGACGATGTTCGGCGTCTACTTCTTCTGCGGCTGCGCAACCGCAGGCTTCTCGGCCATGATTCTCATCACGGTGCGTTTGCGAAGCCTAGGCCTCTTGAAGGGCATCGTCACCGCAGAGCACTTCCAAGACATGGGCAAGTTGCTCTTCGCGTTCGGCATGGTGTTCTGGGCCTACATCGGCTTCAGCCAGTACATGCTGATTTGGTACGCGAACATCCCAGAAGAAACGGGTTGGTTCCTCGCGCGTCAACTTGGCGGTTGGGCGCCTGTTTCGTGGGCGCTTCTCTTCGGCCACTTTGTGATCCCGTTCGTTGCTGTGATGAGCAAGTGGCAGAAGCGTCGCACGCTCGTTCTTGCTGCAGCTGCGGTGTGGATGCTCTGCTTCCACTACGTCGATCTTTACTGGTTGATCATGCCGGAAATTCCGCATGACATCGGTACGTTTAAGACCTATGGTGAGATCTCAGCGAAGTACGCCGATACCCCGTCCCACTTCGGCAATCCTGTGAATTTCCTCCTCGCGATCGGCGCGCTTGCGGCGGTTGCTGCTGGAACGCTCGGCACGCTCTCGCGTGTGTCGCTTGTTCCGAAGCAAGACCCGCGTCTCGCGGAGAGCATCCGGTTTGAGAATCAGTAATCACGATTGATGCAGTGCTCGAAAGAGCCCACGAAGAAGTGAATTCGCGGCAAGTGCCGCAGTCAGGAAACGACCTTGGCCAACGCAACCACCACGAACGAAGCGACCACGCAGATCGACGATCCAGAAATGGGCTCGACGTGGTTCTACTCCTTCGTCGGCATCATCTTCTTCGTTGTGTTCTGCCTCGCGGTGAGCGTGCTCTTCTTCGGTGTTGAGCGCAACTTCTCCGACGAGACCGTGCTCGATGTGCCACCGGCGCTCTCGACCGATCTTCGTCAAGAGCAGCAGGGGCTGCTCGGTCAATACGGAACCTACGTCGAAGAAGTGGACGAGAAGAAAGTCGAACGCGTGCGCATCCCAATCGAGCGCGCGATGGAATTGATGGCGAAGCAGGGCAAGTAACAAACGAGAACGGAAGCCCGATGGGGCACACCATCTGAACCTCAGCACACCATGACGAACGCATCCAACATCATCCGACAGACTCGCGCGGCACTCGCCGCTGCGTTTGTCGCTTCGATGGCGTTGGTTTCCATGACGCCGACCGCGCACGCGCAACTCAATCTCGGCGTCCCAGAGGAATTGAAGGGCGTCGACATCATCGAGAACCTCGATGCCCAGTTACCGCTCGATGCGCGATTTGTCGACGACGCGGGTCGTCAGGTTTCGCTGCGTGATTACTTCGATGGCAAGCGACCGGTGCTCTTGCAGCTCGGATACAACCGCTGCCCGATGCTTTGCTCGTTGGTGTTGAATGGAACCTTCGACGGCCTCAAGGGCGTCGATTGGACGCCCGGCAACGAGTTTGAACTCGTTTCGGTTTCGATCGATCCGACCGAGACGGCCATGCTCGCCAAGGCGAAGAAGGAGTCGTACCTCGCCGACTTCGATCGTGCAGGTGCGGCGCCTGGCGTGCACTTCCTCACGGGCACTGAAGTCATGTCGAAGGCGGTCGCTGACGCGGTTGGCTTCCAATTCAAGCGTCAGCCCGACGGCGAGTACGCGCACGCGGCGGCGATCTTCCTCATCAAGCCTGATGGCAAGATCAGTCGCTACATGTACGGCGCGAAGTTTGAACCGAAGGATCTGCGCATGGGCCTCCTCGAGGCTTCGCAAGGTCGCATCGGAACAACGCTCGACCGCTTCATTCTGTGGTGCCACATTTACGACCCCGATGCGCGCGGCTACGTGCTGCAGGCGCGCAAAGTTATGACGATCGGTGGGGCGGTCACGCTGGTTGCGCTTGGGCTCGGGCTCGGCGCGTTCTGGCGCACCGAACTCCGCAAGAAGCGCGAGTTGCTCAAGCAAGAGAAGGCGCAATCAGAGAAGCAAAGCGAGTTGACCAACTCCTCAGCCGTGTAAGTCGTGTAGTTCGTGTGGGTGTAATCCGTGTGGTTGCAATTTGAGCGAGTTTGACCCGCGTTCACTGAGCGCGGAAAACAAGACGAAGGCGAACGAAAGTGTTGAACATGATCCCAACCCTCCTCTCTCAGGCCACCAACGATCCAGCGCTCGGCGCTGGTCTGCCGGTCACGCCCAAGACGTTCTGGCTCCCGGAAGGTGCGTCCACGATCGCGCCGGAGATCGACTGGATCTTCAACTTCATCAACTACATCAATTACTTCTTCTTCGTCCTCGTCATCGGCATCATGTTTGTCTTCATGTGGAAGTACCGCCAGCGCGGCCGTGAGGTTTACGCGCGTGGTCCGAACCACCACACGATGCTCGAACTCGGTTGGACGATCATCCCGACGATCATCGTGGTGTTCATCTTCTTCATTGGCTTCAAGGGATTCATCATCGCGAAGACGGTGCCCGACAACGCCTATCAGATCGATGTGACCGCGGCGAAGTGGTACTGGAAGTTCAAGTACCCGAACGGTGCGATCAGCGATGACCTCTACGTTCCGGCGGGCCGCCCAGTCAAGCTCGTCATGCGCAGCGAAGACGTCCTGCACTCTTTCTACATCCGCGATTTCCGTGTCAAGCAAGACGTTGTGCCGGGACGCTACACCAGCCTTTGGTTCCAAGCGGACAACCCGACCGAAGGTGAGGATTTCCACCACATCTTCTGCACGGAGTTCTGCGGTACTGGCCACTCCGAGATGAACCGCAAGGTGTTCGTGTTGCCCGAGACCGAGTTCGACAACTGGGTTGTGGAACAAGGTCGCTGGCTCGACAAGGTGTCCGACGAAGACCTCTGGTGGAAGGCCGGCCCGCAACTCTATCGCGCGTGTGCGAGTTGCCACACGCTCGATGGCTCGGTCGGCACCGGTCCATCGTGGGGCAACTACGACGGCAACGGAAACGTCTGGGAACGCACCAAGGCTGGCTCGACGCACAAGATCGACGGCGGTAAGAACCTTGGTGACATCATCGGACCAGGCAAGGAATACGAGACGCCGGAGGGTTACCTCCGCGAGTCGATTCTCAACCCCGGCAAGCACCTCGTTGACCCCTATGGCAACGTGATGCCCACCTTCAAGGGACAACTCAGCGATCGCGGCATTCAAGCCTTGATCGACATGATGAAGAACCTCGACAAGTTCAACAAGGATGGCACGGTCAAGCCCGACGCCATTCCGAATGCTGGCGGGGCCGCCGGCGCAGCGAAGTAGTACCGCAGAGTTTCAAACCACGCACCGACCCCAACTGGCAACACGACAGGAACGGAAGCCATGACCACCCTCGACTCAAGACCAGTCGTTACCGAAGTGAAGGACAACTACCTCACCTTCACCCGCGGTCTCCTTTCTTGGATCTTCACGCTCGACCATAAGCGAATCGGCGTGATGTATCTCTTCGCCGTGCTCGGCAGCTTCTTTGTCGGCGGCGTGATGGCGCTGCTCGTGCGAACGAAGCTGCTCTTCCCGGGCAAAGTCGAGTGGATGACTGCCGACGAATACAACAAGGCGTTCACGCTGCACGGCGCGATCATGGTGTTCTTGGTGATCATTCCATCGATTCCAGCGGCACTCGGAAACTTCGTCCTGCCGATCATGCTCGGAGCGAAGGACGTTGCCTTCCCACGCATGAACCTCTTCAGCTTTTACCTCTGGGTGGTCGGCGCAGCCTGCGCGGTCTACTCCTTGATGGCGGGTGGCTTCGACACGGGTTGGACGTTCTACACGCCGTATTCGACTCAATACGGCGCGGGCGGCACGATTCCAGTGCTCGTCGGCGTCTTCATTCTCGGCTTCTCGTCGATCTTCACCGGTGTCAACTTCATCGTGACGATCCACAAGTTGCGCCCGCCGGGCATGACGTGGTTCCGCATGCCGCTCTTCCTTTGGGCGCTGTACGCGACCGCGCTCATTCAGATTCTCGCGACGCCAGTGCTCGGCATCACCGTGGCGCTGCTCGTGATTGAGCGCGCGTTCAACATCGGCATCTTCGATCCGTCGATGGGTGGCGACCCCGTGCTCTTCCAGCACTTCTTCTGGTTCTACTCGCACCCAGCGGTCTACATCATGATCCTCCCAGGCATGGGAATCATCAGCGAGTTGATCGCGGTGCACAGCCACCGTCACATCTTCGGCTACCGCTTCATCGCGTTTAGCTCGGTCGCGATCGCGATCTTCAGCTTCCTCGTGTGGGGCCACCACATGTTCACCAGCGGTCAGTCGCCGCTCATGAACGTGCTCTTCTCGGCGATCACCTTCTCAGTCGCCATTCCGTCGGCAGTCAAGGTCTTCAACTGGCTCGCCACGCTCTACAAGGGCTCGATCGCGTTCAACACGCCGATGCTCTACGCGTTGTCGTTCATGTTCCTCTTCACGATCGGTGGCTTGACGGGTATCCCGCTCGCCGTCCTTTCGACCGACATCCACCTGCACGACACGTACTTCGTCGTCGCGCACTTCCACTACGTGATGATGGGTTCGGCGCTGATCGCGATGATCGGCGGCCTGCACCACTGGTGGCCGAAGATGTTCGGCGTCATGTACAACGAGTTCTGGGGCAAGATCGCTTGCGGACTCGTCTTCGTTGGCTTCAACATGACCTTCTTCACCCAGTTCATGCTGGGCTCGCAGGGCATGCCGCGCCGCTACTACATGTATCAGCCGGAATTCCAGATCTATCACCACATCTCGACCGGCGGCTCGTACATCATGGCCCTCGGCTTCTTGATCACCGCGATCTACCTGATTCACTCGCTCTTCGCGGGTAAGAAGGCTCCGGCGAATCCATGGGGCGGTGCAAGCCTTGAGTGGCAGTGCACTTCGCCGCCGCCGCACGACAACTTTGCGACCACGCCACGCGTCGGCGACTGCTACGACTTCAGCGCGGTGCGCTGGGATGAGAAGCAGCAGGGCTACGTCATCGATACCGAGGCGCACCTCGCGGCAGCCTCGAGCGGAAAGGGCCACTAAACCGTGTCAACTTCGCACGCACACGCTGATTCGCACGGGCACGCTGGCCACGATGACCACCATGGTCATGGTGACCACGCGAAGTACCCGTTCCTTGCCCACCACTTCGACACCCCGAACCAGCAGTTCGAATCGGGCAAGCTCGGCATGTGGGTCTTCCTCGCGACGGAAGTTCTCTTCTTCGGCGCGCTCTTCGTGATGTACACGATCTTGCGCTTCAAGAACCCTGAGGTCTTTTCGTACTCTGCCAACTACCTCGACACGATTCTCGGTGGCGTCAACACCTGCGTGCTGATTCTCTCGAGTCTCACGATGGCGCTTGCGGTACGCGCCGCGCAGACGAACAAGAAGGGGATGCTCGTGGTCTGCCTCGCGCTCACCCTCGCGGGCGCCTTCGGCTTCATGGTCATCAAGTACTTCGAGTACACCCACAAGTTCCATGAGAATCTCAAGTGGGGTATCAGCTTCTATGAGCCGGTTGATGATGCTGAAAAGACGATCGTCACCACCGAGCCGAAGCCGGTTGAGAATCCAGTGCTTGCGATCACGTCGCCGAATCCTTCGGCCGGGGTGGAAACTGCGCCGATCGCGGTGATTCCCGCGATGGATCGCAGCGCGATCGCGCTTCCGAAGGCTGGCCCCGATGGTGTGTCGACCGTCTCGATGGTTGAGAAGGCTGCCGAAGGCTCTCACGGCATCCATCCTGAGACCGACGCGCACTTGACCGATCCAGCGATGCCGGTGAATACGCACCAGTTCTTCGCGATCTACTACATCATGACCGGCCTGCACGGCATCCACGTCGTGATTGGTATCGGCGTCATCGGTTGGTTGCTCGTCGGCGCGTTGCGTGGGCGCTTCTCAAGCAACTACTACACCCCTGTGGACCTCGTTGGCCTGTACTGGCACGTGGTCGACCTCGTGTGGATCTTCCTCTTCCCGCTCTTCTATCTCATCCACTGACCGAGTTCCGCGCGATTGATCGCGCGTTTCAGAAGTACGCCTCGGCTTGGCGACAGGCTGCGCGTGCGAATCGGAGACAAACATGGCCAGCGCACAATCTTCAGCCCATCACGGTCACGGCGAGCCACACCCGCTCGTTGGTCACCTGGTTCCATATTCGACGCTGTTCGCAACGGGCTTTGCGCTTCTCGTGCTGACCGTCATCACGGTCGCAGCCCGCTACATCGATCTCGGGGAAGCCAACATCTACCTCGCAATTGGCATCGCCGTGGTGAAAGCAACGCTCGTGTCGTTGTTCTTCATGCACCTTCGCTGGGACCGTCCGTTCAACCTGATGGTGCTCGTCGGCTCCATGATCTTCGTCATCTTGATGATGGTCTTCTGCATGATGGACGTTGGGCAGTACATGGGTTCGCAGATCCCAGGCAACGCGCCGAACGTTCAGAAGTACCTCGACGCAAACGCGCCGTTTGCGCCGATCACCTCGAAGTAATCACGTTGGCGTGCGCCAGCGCAACTCCGCCGCATGGCCCAGCACGACACACCGTCTGATACTCCCTTTGGGGATCCAAAGGCCCGCTTCGAAGCGGGCCTTTTTGGCATGTGGCTTTTCTTGCTTGTGCTCGCGGTGGTCTTCATCTCGACCATCATTGGCTACCTCGTGGTCCGCATCGACAACGGCGCGGCGTTTATCCCAGCCGATGCGCCGAAGCCGCCGCTCCTCCTCCTCGTGAGCACCGGTGTGCTGCTTGTTTCAAGTGTGACGATGCAGAAGGCGCTGCGCGCGGGCCGCGTGGGTGATCCGCGGCAGGGCGGTTTGATGGTTGCGACGCTCGCGCTCGCGCTGGCGTTTCTCATCGCGCAGGGCGTCGCGTGGCGCGATCTCTACGAGCAGAACTTGGCGATCAGCGACAACCTCTACGCGTGGACCTTCTACGTGCTGACGGGGCTCCACGCGGCGCACGTCCTCGGTGGCCTCCCGCCGATGCTGATCACGACGTGGCGCGCGTCGCGCGCGGCGTACGGCCCGGACGACCATCGCGGCATCACCTATTGCGCGATGTATTGGCACTTCCTCGATGGCATCTGGGTCGTCCTCTACGCGACGCTGGTGCTCGGGTCGCGCTGAGCGCAAGTTTCATTCGAATGAGTTTGATGCGGCCGAAAAACGCAGCCGCCGCCACCAGTTGCCTGGGGCGGCGGTGCGCGCCGATCTAGCCGGAATTCCCATCAGCGTCCTGCCCGTGAAACCTGCGTCCGAGCCCGTTTGACCGCCGCAACTTGTCGCCAATCTGAACTGACGAGGTTCAATCTGGCGCCAGAGCTGCCTTGTACGACGGTGCACTCAGAAGCAAGTTCCCTTGTGAGGAACCAACTCAGGGAGACTTTCCCCACAGGTACAAGCGACAACGCTCGCTCCGGCGGCACAGAATTGTTCCCCTTTTTGAAACTTTGTCGGATGCGATCCCGCCGCGCTGAGCGGACAAGAGGTGCCCGAATCGTTTGTGGCGTTTGATCGTCAGAAGTGCTGACGATCAGTCAGTTGTGCTCGGGGTTGTGGAACCTGAGCTCTTCGGCACCTCGACCCACGCCAGCGGTTTCTCCGTGCCGAGGATTGCGTTCGCCGCGAAGACGAGGCAAGGGATCGTCACAAGCGGTTGGCCGTCAACGCGTCGGACGCGGGCGACCGCGGGGCCCTTGGGCATGAAGACGTCAAGGTCGACGCCATCCACGGTCAGGCGAGTTTCGCGCGAGCCGTCGGCGTTCGGTGTGAGCGCATCGAGGAGCGACTCGATCGCGAGGATGTTCCACTTGCCGCCAAGGTCGATGGCAACCACGGGGCTCTTTTCACGCAGACCACGCGCGGCGAGCTCGGCTGCGTCTGGGAGCGGCGAAACGGGCGACTCATACTGCGGTGTCAGGAAGTAGCGCGCGTATGAGATCTCTTTCATGCGGCGGATCGTTTGCGGATCGCGCTCGGCAACGGTCGTGTCCGGATGCGTCTTGAGCCAGTCCGCCCAAGTCGTGATACAGACATCGGGAAACATCTCGATGGTTGCGCCCTTCGCAAGCGGCCCAGCCACGGGCTTTCGCGCGAGTTGAAGGAAGAGACTAGGACGGTGTTCGTTTGCGTTCGCGCCTTGGTTCGCGCTGCCCGCTTCCGACTTGTCGTAAAAGACTAGGTTGGAGTCCGAGAGAAGCCCGCTGACCTCAAACTTCATCACGGCGTCGCCGATGCGGCGGTCGAACACGATCGCGGTGTCGCAAAGCGGCGAGTAAGTCGCAGCGACGGGGATACCGCCGACGGTGTCATTCACGATCTCGTGTGCGTTGAGCATCGAAAGCGGCCACGCGTGCGGCTGCCCATTGATGACGGCGCCGATGACGCGGTCGCTGGTCACGACGTACTTCGGGCGGTTCTGCTCGTTGAAGATCGCCATCTCGCGGCCTGCGAGGTGCTTCGGATCGTCGCGCGAAGGGCGGAAGCCGCGCGGAAAGCCCGAGCCGACGAGCTCGTTTCGGTCGATCGCGAGAGTCGTGAGGTCGTAGCCGTAACTCTCAAGTGTGTACCCATCACCGACCGGGCGACGCCCCAGCAGCGGGCCGAGCAAACTCCAACCCATCACGAGCAGCACAAGCAAAACCGACAAAAGAATCACCCAGCCACCGCCCTTGAAGGTCAGCGTGGGTGAACCCTGCGGCACAGCATTGGGCGAACTCGCAGCCGTATTGGTCGGCCGATCAGGCCGCGTGTCGCCCTGATTGCCCTGATTGCTCGTGCTGCTCTGATTGCTCTGTTGGCTCATCGTGCGCTTCCTTCGAGTCCTGCAGATTCGCGCGTGGCGGCGGGGTTGCCGTCGCTCTTGCTCCCAGTCTCGCTCCCAGTCTTGCTCGCATCTTGAGCAGCGCTTTCGCGCGGTTGAGCGTAGGGGTTCTCTTCGCCCGCGCGCAACGCACGCAAGTCTTCGACCGCGAGGTCGCTGCGTCCGCGCATCAATGCATCGATCGACGCGGGGCCACGATCAAGCGTCATCGCGGCCAAAACGAGTGGGAGATACGTGATGCTTGCAAGGAAGACGCGGCGCGCGCTCGGGTTGTCGCGCTGTCGATAGAACTGAAAGGCGAGCCACGAGAATAGGAGCCCGGCGATGAACGTGATCACTGCGCTCCAAATGCCCGCGAGCCCGATGAGCGTCGCGCTCACTCCGAGTGGAACAAGCGGCAACGTCGTCAAAAGCACCACTTGCGCCGTGATTTCGCCACCTTCGTCACGCACAGGCAGCATCGCGTGACCGCCGCGCGCGTAGTCCTCGCGGTAGAGCCATGCCAATGCGAGGAAGTGCGGGATTTGCCACACGAAGAGCAAGCCGCCGAGAAGCCACGCGCCCGGCTCGAGGCGTCCAGTAGCCGCCGTCCAACCAATCACCGGTGGAATCGCGCCACACACCGCACCGATCAACGTGTTGAAGGTCGTGCGCGGCTTGAGCGGCGTGTAGAGAAGCGCGTAGAGCAGGATGTTGAGTAGAGCGAGCCCCGCAGGAAGGAAGCCGACGGTCAATGCGAGGAGCGTTGCACCCGCGTAGCCCGCAAGCATGCCCGCGGTGAAGACGGTTGCAGGGCCAATCTGCGCTGCGGGAAGCGGGCGTCCGCGCGTTCGCAGCATGAGCGCATCGCGACGACGTTCGAAGAGTTGGTTGAAGAGTGACGCGCTTGCGGCCGCGAGTGCGGTGCCCGCACAGGTCCATGCGAGGCGAGCCCAATCAATCGGCCCGACCTCTGCAAGTGCGTAGCCGACCGCCGTCGTCACGAGCACAAGCGCGTTCAAGCGCACTTTGGTGAGTTCTGCCCAAATGCCGAGTGTGCCACGCGCGCGTGGCGTCGGAGCCGCGCGAACGTCGGCTCCGTCCGATGCGTTTGCAATGCCCGCGTCTGTAACTTTGTTCGCGCCTTGCTGCGGGGCAGAAACGTGCGCTGCACTGGCGCGTGTCTCAGTCGTTGGACCGCCATCCTCGACGCCATCGGCGCGACGATTCGCATGCGCAGCACGCGCGGAGATTTCAGCGGAATCCGAACTCATCGGCAGGGGGTAAGAATCCTACCATAGCCACCCATGTCGCCCTCGCTTGTTCTCTTTCCGATGCTTTCGAATGCGATTTCGCCTGCACTTCTGAAAGCACCCACGCAAGTACTGCTTGCGGGCAACGCTGTCGCACAAGTCGGTGCAACCACCACCGACGCATCGAGTGCCGTGGTCGAGCCGACGCCGTTAGGCATTTTGCTTGCCGTGTTCTTCGTGCTCTCGATCGTGGCGTACCTCGCGGCCTACCTCGTGCGGCCCGTGCATTTGGCGCTTGGCTTCGCGACGACGGCTGCAATGTGGGGCATCGGGTACGTCTCGATGATGGCACCGGGCCTCTGGATTGGCGAAGCGCTCTTCGTACTCACGCTTGCAGTGCCCGTCGTCTTTGGCGCGATCGCGCAGCGTGCCGGCGCTTCGCCCGTGAAGACCGGCCTCGTCAGCGCGCTTGCGAACCTTCTCGTCATCGGCGCGTTCTTGCGTGATGAACAAGGCGGGGCATCGTGGGTGCCGCTCGCCTACGTCGGTGGTCTCTTCATCGCGAGCGCGGCACTTGCGGCCTTCGGCGGCTTCCTCGCGCGTCGAGCGAAGCCGATCGAACTCCCAACCCCCGCGAGCCTCTTCGCGCGCGTTGCGGCCGTGACCGTCTTCATCTTGCTCGTGACGGGCGGCCTGGTGACGGGCCTTGAGAGCGGGCTTGCGGTTCCTGATTGGCCGAATTCGTTCGGCCACAACATGCTGCTCTACCCAATCAGCGAAATGAAGGGCGGCATTTACTATGAGCACGCACATCGCCTCTTCGGCATGCTCGTCGGTGTGACGGCATTGGTGCTTGTCAACGTGGTTTTCCGCGACGAACGTCGTGCAACGCTGCCGCGCGTGCTCTCCGTGCTGTTCCTCGCGATGGTGTGCGTGCAAGGCCTCTTTGGCGGCTTGCGTGTCACAGGAACGCTCACAAGTGCGGTGAGCGGTGCCGAACTTTCCCCGAGCACGCTTCTCGCGATTGTGCACGGCATGTTCGGTCAGATCGTCTTCGCGACCGCGTGCGTGATTGCATGCGTTACGAGCCGCACGTGGAATGAAGGCCGCGCGCACTCCGCGCTGCGTGATGCTGCGCGACTTCGCGCGCTGCCCGTCGTGCTCGTTGCCGCGATGTTGGTGCAACTCTTCTTGGGCGCGAGCTACCGCCATCTTCAAATTCCACCCGCCGATGGAAACCCCGCAGTGCACCCCGCATGGCCGATTTGGGGCCACATCTTCGGCGCATTCGTGGTGCTGATTGTCGCGGTCGTCACGGGCGCACACGCAACAAGTCGTGCGCGTGAGATTCGCCCGATCCGCTTCTTCGGAAAGGCGCTCGTGCACGGCGTTGGCCTGCAGTTTGCGCTTGGAATCGCGGCATTGGTCGTGGTGCTCATCCGAACCGACGCGCGTATTCCGGCCTACGAAGTTGCGACAACATCGGCGCATCAAGCGCTCGGCGCGCTGCTGCTCGCATCGGCCTCGATGCTTGCGGCATGGAGCCTTCGGTTGGTCGTTTCACCCGCGACGAGCACTTCCGACGCGAGCGTCAATCCATCCACGTCGGCCGCTGCGTCTTGAACTTAGGCATTGGGCTTTGGGCTTTTGGGCTCTGGCGGCTTGGATTTGAAGGCCTTGGGCTTCAGGGCCTCTTCGAGCGCGAGCACGGCGTAGATCGTCGCGAGCGGCTCTTTCGCTTCTTCCCAACGCTCGACGTCGTTCTTCCATGAGCCGTCACCGCGCTGTCGCGCAACGAGCGCATCGATGAGTTCTGCGCGCCATGCGCGATCTTTCCCAGCGGCATCACGAATCGTGTTCTCTTGCGACGCATGCAACGCCCGCGCCATCGCGTGCAGGTAGTAGTAGTAACCCTGTTGTCCGAGGCCTGGATTCTCGTCGAAGGTGAAGTGGAGCGAGATCCAACCGAGCGCGTCCTTCACGCGCGGATCATCCTTCGACAGTCCCGCGTAGAGCAGACTCTTGAATCCGGCGTACGTCATCGAGCCGTAACTGCGCAGACTCTTCACCGCGAGTTTCTCGCCGTAGCGGCCTTCGCCTGCCTCATCCGACGCGAAACTCTCGCCGCCATTTGCGCCGGAATAGACGAATCCTCCGTCGCCTGAACCTGCTTGCGCCCACGCGGCGGGATTGGTTGCCTTGCGATTTTGAGCGCGCTCAAGGAAGGCACGAGCGCGTGCAAACGCGGGGTCATCCGCAGAAACGCCCGCATCGTGCATCGCGTCGAGCATCATCTGTGTGTTCGAGAGATCAGGTCGCTTGCCGTTGCCGTAGCCAGCTCCGCCGTACCAATCGGCGGTCTTCGCGACACCCTCTGATTCGTCCCACTGCGCGTCGCGCAACCACGCAATCGCGCGCATGGCGCCCGCTTGCGCATCAGCGTCGCCAACCGCGGCCAGTCCACTCGCGACGGCACTCATGACGTAGTTGCCGATGCCGCCTTCGGCAACGAGCGTAAGAATCTTCGGATCGATGAGCGCGCGGTCGATCGACGCGCGTGCGCGCTTTTGTGCTTCGACATCACCAACGCCTTCGGCCTGCGCGAACGCCTTCAACGCCATCGCAGTGACGGCGATGCTTGATGCACGTTTGCGCGGCTCCATGTCGGTTGGCGTGACTTCCTCTTGTTCAAACCATGTTCCGCGCGATGTCTGCGAACGAGCAAGCACGGCAAGTCCAGCGGCAATCGCTTGTCGCGCTTTGGCGTAGGTCGCTTCATCGACTCCGGCCTCTTGCGCGTCGCGCGCGATTCGGAGTACTGGTTGCGGCGCGGCTGCACGAACGGCGCCGCCTTCCGCGTCGATCTGCGGTGCGGGCAACGTTGTCATGCGCGACGCGTCGATGCGCGGATCGAGGGGTCGCGCCTGTGCATCACTCACGCCTTGCTTCGGTGGCGTCGAGGACGGTGTCTCCTGTCCGTGGGCATTCGTGGGGAGGCATGCTGAAAAGCAAGCCGCGACGAGCGCCGCGACTCCGAGGGTGCGTGAGTGCGAGCGAGCGAATGAGTTTGGGTCCGCGTGCATTGGCGCAG
>JAIYCA010000176.1 GCA_027488265.1 Planctomycetaceae bacterium | reverse complement strand
GGCATCGTGAAGGGCATTGGTTTCGACGGTTTCGGGCAGTGCACGCCGCCCGCGAATCTCGGCACCGTCACGCAGATTGCAGCGGGCTGGATGCACAGTCTGGCGCTGACTGAAGCGGGTGAAGTGCGCGCGTGGGGTTTGAATTCTGCCGGTTCGACCAACGTGCCCGCGGATGTGGGGCGCGCGACGCGCATCGCCGCGGGAGGCTTCTTCAACATCGCTGAGCGCGCCGATGGCACGCTGCGCGCGTGGGGCGATGGCGTCTCAGGGCAAACGACGATTCCACCGGCTGTGACGTCGGTCGCTGAGTTCGACGCCGGCGGCTATCACGCGGCTGCGATTCAAAGCGATGGAACAATCGTTTGTTGGGGCAACAATTCGCTTGATCAGTGCGTGGTGCCACCAAACGGAGGTTCGCTGCATGGCCTCGATTGCGGGGGCTATCACACGGTCGCGCTGCGCAGTGACAACACGGTGTTCGCGTTTGGCGACAATCAACAGGGGCAGTCGACCGTGCCTGCGGATGTCGGCGTGGTGCGCGCGGTGCGAGCCGGTCGCGAGCATTGCGTCGCGCTTCGCGAAGATGGTTCGGTGCGGTGCTGGGGTTCGAATACGCAGTTTCAGTGTGCGCAACCGAACGGGCTCCTCGCGTCTGGCGAACGCATTCGCGCCGTACATGCCGGAGGTGATCGCACGGTCGTCGAACTCTCGTCGACCGCGGCCGATCTCAACGGCGACGGTGCGGTCAGTGCCGCCGATCTTTCGCTCCTTCTCCTCGCGTGGGGCCCGTGCGGTTCGGGTCGTTGCGATGCGGATCTCGATGGCGATGGCGCAGTCGGCGCAGCGGATCTCGCGCTTCTGCTCGAGGCATGGAAGTAACTCTCGTCGACCTCTGCTCACGATGGACACGCATCGGATTCTGGCGGTGAGAACCGGTTTCGCTCAGCGCAGCGTGCCGCGAAGCGGTCCGAAGGCCACTCGTTTCGCGTACGCTCTCGCGCGTGGGTGACGAGTTCGACGCCATGTCCAACGGTTCATCGCGGAAGACGATCCGCGCGGCCGTGCGCGGAGTTGCGGCTGTTGGCGGAGGGGTGCTTCTTGCGGGCGTGTGTTTGGCACTCATCCCACCCGCCGGCCGGCCGACGCTTCCGCCCGATGCGGTCATCCGCGGCGAAGCGCTCGAGCAGGCGCTCGTCGCCGCCGTCACGAAAGTGCGCGATCCGGCGGGGGAGGAGTGGGCGATCGCGATCGACCCGGCCGACATCAATGCGTGGCTCGCGACGCGACTGCCAAAGTGGGCGACGCACGATCCTGAGTTCGAGCCGTTCGCCGCCGCGAGTGCAGTACGAGTCGGTTCCGAGGAGGGCGCGGTGATCCTCGAGACGACCCTCGAGGCTCCGATCGGCCCAAGCGCACTCGGCCTCATCGCCACCGTTCGCATGCCGCTCGAACTTGCCGAGGGCGAGGAGCGGCTCTTCGTCGATATCGGCGGGGTGCGGATCGGCCGCCTCCCCATCCCACTTGCCGAGGCCGGGTTTGATTCGGCGGGCAATTTTCTGGATGAACTCCAGCGCCTCGAGGCGCGTCACCCCGGCCGCCGTTTCCGGCTCGGGGATGGTCGATGCATCGAAGTTCGCGCCATCGCCTGCGAGGACGGGCGGATCAAGATCCGGTTCGCGACGCTTCCCGCGGCCGCGTCGGCGGACTGATCACCAACCGCCACCGTCGCGGTGGCTTCGGCTACATTGCGCCGTCTATGCCAGAGCTCACGATCAACGGCAAGAAGCACTCCTTCAAGCCTGGGCAGTCGATCCTGCAAGCCGCCCTCGACCAAGACGTTGAGGTCCCGCACTATTGCTATCACCCGGGTCTCTCGGTGGTGGCGGATTGCCGCATCTGCATCGCTGAGGTCTGGCAGCCCAACGCGAAGACCGGCAAGCTCGAGCCGTTCCCGAAGCTCGTGCCGACCTGCCAGCAGATCGCTGCTGAAGGCATGGTTGTGTACACCGACAGCCCGAAGGCGGTCGCGAACCAGAAGTCGGTGATGGAGTTCCTCCTCATCAACCACCCCGTCGATTGCCCTGTGTGCGATCAGGCGGGTGAGTGCCACTTGCAGGATTACTCCTACCAGTACGGCCGTGGTCAGAGCCGCTTCACCGAAGCGAAGAACAAGCAACCGAAGAAGGACATCGGCCCGAACGTCCTCCTCTACAGCGATCGTTGCATCATGTGCACGCGCTGTGTGCGCTTCACCCGCGAAGTGACGGGCACGAACGAACTCATGGTCGATGGCCGCGGTTCGACCGAGCAAATCGACATTTTCCCGGGCATGGCGCTCGACAACGAGTTGTCGGGGAACGTCGTCGATCTCTGCCCCGTCGGCGCACTTCTCGACAAGGACTTCCTCTTCCAGCAGCGCGTGTGGTTCTTGAAGAAGACCCCGTCGATCGACGGCATCACCGCATCGGGCGACAACATTTCCGTCGAGCACAACGACGGTCGCGTCTACCGCGTCAAGCCGCGGCAGAACGACGACGTCAACAAGTGGTGGATCACCGACGAAGTGCGTTACGGCTGGAAGTTTGTCCACTCGGATGCACGCTTGACGTTGCCCGCGACAAGATCGCGCGACGCGTTTGATCCGCTGAAGCCGATGGAAGCGTGGCGCGAAGCCGTCGCGGCGGTCGATGCTGCGATGTCGGCGTGCGTGTCGGTGAAGAAGAAGCACCTCGCGCTTCTCGTGAGCCCGATGCTCTCGTGCGAAGACGCGTACAACCTCGCGCGTTACGCGCTGTCGATCGACGCGGAAGCGATGCTCGCCGTCGGCCCAGTGCCGTTCCAAGGCGAAGATAAGACGTTCCCCGGCGGATTTACGATTCGCGCGGAGAAGGCACCGAACGCGCGCGGTGTTCGCCGCGTGCTCGAAGCGCTCGCGGGTGGCAAGCCTGTCGCGAACGCGCAGGGCTTCGAGCAAGCGATCGCAAGCGGCAAGTACGGTGCGGCGATTGTCACGGGCAACTACCCGAGCGATTGGGTGACGCCGGCACTCGCAGCGTCGTTGAAGTCGGTCGAGACGATTGTCGCGATCGACACGTTGCCGAACGCCGTGACCTCGATGGCGACGGTCGTTCTTCCGGGCGCGGCGTGGGTTGAGAAGGCTGGATCCTTCGAGAACGCAACGGGCCGTCTGCAGAGCTTCGAGCAGGCAATCGAGCCGGTCGAGTTCGCGAAGAGCGAGTCGCAGATCGCGCTCGACCTCGCGGCCGCTCGCGCGGGTCGCGTGGCTGCGGGCTACTGCGCGGCTTCAACGCGCGCCGAGATGGCGAAGCTCGCGGGGCTTGAGTGCATGGCGAATGCAGTGCACGCGCCAGAGCACACGGCGACCGTCGAGAGCGACATGGTGATGGTCGAACTCTGATTGATTTCGAAGGTGCACCGTTCGGTGCTTCTTGCCGAACCTGCACTCCATGTTGCCGCGACGCGCCGACATCTCCGAAGTCTGGACGCAGGCGTGGCCCACCATCGTTGCGACGCTGAGCTACACGCTCATGCAGTTCGTCGACAGCCTCATGGTGTCGGTGCTCGGCCCGATGGCGGTCGCCGGTCAAGGCAACGGCGGCATTTGGTCGTGGGTCGCGATCTCGAGCGCGTTCGGCATCCTTGCGCTCGTCAACACACTTGTGGCGCAGCGTGTTGGTGCAGGCCGAACCGACGAAGTCGCGCGCTACGGTTGGGCGGGACTGTGGATCTCGCTCGGATACTGGCTCGCGGTCTTGGTGCCGTTCGCGCTTGTGATCGAGCACGCGTTCCGCGCCATGGGCCATGAGCCCGAACTCGTTGCACTCGAAACGGCGTACGCGCGCATACTTCTCAGTGGCGCTGCGATCACGCTCGCGGCAAAGGCGCTGTCGAACTTCTTCTTCGGACTTCAAAGTCCGAAGGTGATCACGGTCGCCGCGATCGTGGGCAACGTCGTCAACGTCGTCGCCAACTACGTCTTCATCTACGGCGAGCGCGGACTACCTGAACTTGGTTTGCCCGGTATCCCCGGCATGCCGAGTTACGGCGTGACCGGCGCGGCGATCGGCACGCTGATCGGGACGGCTGCGGAAGCGCTGATTCCTCTCGCGATTTTCCTGTCGCGTCGCTTCGATCGCCTGTACGCGATCCGCTCAGCATGGAGGCCCGATCGCGCGGCGATCGTCGATGTACTGCGGCTTGGTTGGCCCGCGGGGCTTCAATTCGCGAACGAAATGATCTGCTGGGCACTCTTCATGACGGTGCTCGCAGGAGGTTTCGGCAGCGAACATATGACCGCGGGTTGGGCCGCGATGCGGTTTGTCCACATCTCGTTCATGCCTGCCGTCGGCCTTTCGACCGCGGCTACAAGCCTTGTCGGAAAACACGTTGGCGAGAAAAATCTCGACGCAGCGGCGCGCTCGGCACACATCACGGTCGGCATGGCGGTGCTTTGGATGGGCGCGTGCGCGCTCGGGTTCGTCCTCTTCCGCCACGAATTGACGAACGTGTTCATCGATGCCGACACCGCCGCAGAGAGCGCTGCGCGTATCCGCGCGATCGGCGCGGGGATCTTCATCTGCGCATCGATCTTTCAACTGCTCGACGCGGTCGGCATCGTCTACACCGGCGCGCTGCGCGGCGCGGGCGACACGCTTTTCCCAGGCATCGCGACGGTCGTGCTCTCGTGGGTGGTCATCATCGGCGGCGGCATCGTGATGACGCGCGTTGCGCCACAACTCGAATCGATCGGGCCCTGGCTCGCGGCAACTGCGTACATCGTGTTGCTCGGCATCGTGCTTGCGATCCGTTTCGAGCGCGGGGGATGGAGGAAGCTGCACCTCATGCACGATGCGGCGGCCGAAAGTGCCACGAAGATCTGACTCGAAGTCTCGCGTCCAGCTCGTATCACTCTGGAGTTATCGGCGACTTGGTGCGCGGACAGCTCGGTCGCCTCAGCGGAGGTGCATCGGCTTCGCGCCGCGACTCCCACCGATTGGCCGATTCGCAGCAAACGGCTACACTCCGACCCCTTGCGCGGTCTTGCGGAAGCAGTCGCGCCAAGCACATTCGCACGCCTTTTCAGGTTGGAAGAACACTCGATGAGCGGACTCGACACGGTGATTGGTGGCAAGGCGGGAAACCCCGAAGCGGTCAAGAAGCATCTCGCCGAGGCTGATCGGCTTGAGAAGGCGCGCGATCGCGATGGTGCGGTGCGCGAACTTCGCGCGGCGCGCGAGCTTTCCGACAACCAGAACATCACGTTCAAGTTGGCCTACCTCCTCGACCTCGGCGGCGAGGAGAACG
>JAIYCA010000323.1 GCA_027488265.1 Planctomycetaceae bacterium | reverse complement strand
CGTGGGGCTGGCTCTTCTGGACTGCGGCGATTCTCGCGCTCGGCGTGCTCCGCTCCGATGGCGAACTTCTTCCTGCATGGTTTGCGCCAAGTCGCCTTGTCGTGCCTTTCGGAGTCGCCGTGGTCGGCGCGCTGCTCCTGCTGCGGAAGCTCGCGGGCCCGCGCACCGCGGCACGCGGGGAGCAAATCCTCCGCACGGGCAGCCTGTGGAAGAGCCTCGTAGCCGCCGGTTGGATCTACGCACTCGGCGAACCAACGGCCGCCTTTGCCATCGCGGGTCTCGCGACCGTCATTTTCCTCGTGTTTGCACTCCTCCGCGAAGCGGGGCCGCAAGTTGCGGAGCCAGCGACGTGGCGCGGCTGATCTTCCACTCGGGCGAGGTGGAATCGCGCATCATTCCTCCAACGCACCGCGCGCCGATGGCGCACACGTACCGCGGGAGGCTCGGTATTCTGCGACGGTGCAGACGACCCCGGTCCGGATTCGAATTCTCGCGGCGACCTCGCTCGTTGCGGCCGTGACGGCAGCATCGGCGGTCGCGCAGACCACACCCTCTGCGACGAACGCGAATACGCCACCGACTGGCAACTCAGACGGCACCGCTTCCACCGATGCGCGCGCTCGTCGCGCCATCGATGGCACATCGCTTGGTGGTTTCGTCTTCCCAACGAAGGCACTCGACGGAGCATGCACGATGTCGGCCGTCCGAGGGT
This sequence comes from Planctomycetaceae bacterium, assembly GCA_027488265.1. Classification (GTDB taxonomy): domain Bacteria; phylum Planctomycetota; class Phycisphaerae; order Phycisphaerales; family SM1A02; genus QWPT01. The sequence continues at coordinate 5,484 of JAIYCA010000323.1, read as the reverse complement.
GGCGTTGGAAAACCGACGACACGCAACGGCTCTATCTCGAAGGCGATGTGCGCGTCGCTGTGGGCGGCTATTCGTTCAGCGCCAAGCGCGCGTCGGTGTGGATCAACCGCCTTCCGCTTGCGAACGGCGCCGCGACCCAAGTCGCGATTTGGTTCGAACGCGCCGATGAGCCCACGCGGCGCGCAGGGCTCGGCGCGAGTGGACGCGATTTGCTCGTCACGACCTCTTATCTCGGTGAAACGAAATTGTCACTCGTGGCGCCGGAAGATGGCACCGCGCCCGATGCTGCCTTTCTCGCTGCAGGAAACGCGCGACTTGCGCGATATCTCCAACAACTCTCAAAGGGCATCAACGACGGAACCGTCAGCCTCGGTGCGCGGCCGACGATCAACGCGCGCACCAAGCCGAGTGATCCGGTGCCTGTGCCCGGCGACGCGCTCGCGGGCCCCGTTGTCTCTGCCGAGGACGATCTCCCGAACGAAATCGCGCTCGCGACGCCTTCCGTCGGCGCACTTCCAATCTTTCGCCCTGATGGCACGGTGAGTTTTTCGGCCGACAGCGTGGTGATCGACGAACGCACCGATCGTGTCGCAGTGCAAGGCATGGTGGAACTTGAGTATCTCGCAGCCGTTGATGGCGCAGAGCGCAAGTTGCAACTCTCTGCCGAACGCGGCGTGATCTTCCTCACGAAGGGCGCACTGACGGGCCTGCGCGAAGGTTCACGCACGGTTGATGCTTCTGCCGTCGAAGGCATCTATCTCGAAGGCGCGGTGCACGCGTCCGATGGTGAGTACACGCTGCGCGGCGCGCAGGTCTACTACGACCTCGTCACCAATCGCGCCGCAATCGTGGATGCCGTGCTGCGAACATACGACCGTCGGCGTGAAGATCTTCCGATCTACACGCGCGCTGCGGAAATGCGCCAAGTTGCGGCAGATCAGTGGACGGCTGAACGCGCGACGGTTTCAACGAGCGAGTTCTTCACGCCGCATTTGGCCATCGGTGTGGATCGTGTGACTGTGACGCAACAGCCAGATGTCCCGGGAATTCCCGACTCTGGCGGCATGTTTGTCGAAGCCGACGGCGCCGCGATTGAAGTCTCGGGAAAGCGCATCCTTCCACTTCCTGGCTACGAAGGTCGCGTGGATCGCGTACCGATTCGCGGCGTGCAAGTTGGCTACCAAGATGATCGCGGCGTCGAAATCGGCACCGACTGGGATCTTCTCGCGCTCGTCGGAAGTGGACCTGTCGCAGGCCTCGACGCAGAACTTTCGGTGGATGTCTTCACCGAGCGTGGACCTGGTGTTGGCACCACGTTCTCGCTGAGTGAGGGACTCGGCTCGGGCGTGATTGACCTCTACGGGCTCTACGATTTCGGCGGCACCGATCGCACAAGCTCGGGTCTTGATGTGGAAGTCGACGCAGGCCCGCGCGGCGTGATCGATGCGGAGTGGCAAACTGCGCTCTCCGCAGATTGGACGCTGCAAACGCAGATGGCGTACCTCTCCGATGAGACGTTCGCGAGCGCGTGGCGTGAAGTCGACTTCGACAATCGTCGCGAGTACGAAACGAGTCTCTTCTTCAACGGCGTCTCGGAGAACACCGCGCTTTCGCTCTTGGCGAAATACGACCTGAACGACTTCATCTCGAACTCGTATCTCCTTGCAAGCCGCAGTTACGTCGTCGACAAGTTCCCTGAGCTTTCGTACCGACGCTACGGAGATGAGCCGTTTGACGGATTCACGTGGACGCAGCAGTGGTCCGCAAACATGATGTCGCTCAACCCGACGTCGGGCACGCCGAATTCTCTCGGTGTTCCGACGGGCGCGTGGGGCGGCGCGATCGCGGCGAACGAGTCGATCTTCGACGCCTTCGAAGATGCGGGCTATCGCGACAACGCGGTTTCGCGTCTCGACACGCGACACGAATTGAGCCTCCCGCTCACCGATGGTGTCGCGACGATGTCTCCGTTCGTCACCGGCCAAGCGACCGGCTACGTGCTGGATGAATTCGATCAGTACTCGCGTGACGCGGAAAATCTGCGATTTCAAGCAGGTGGCGGTGTGCGCGCGTCGTTGAAGTACGTGCGTGTCGACGATGCCGTGCAAAGTCGACTGCTCGACATCAATCGCATGCGCCACATCGTGGAGCCGTACGGCACGCTGTGGGCGGGTTACGACTCGCTACCTGATGGTGCGCTGCCGATTTACGACCAAGACTACGAAGGCACGACGGGCGGCGCGGCGGCGAACATCGGTGTTCGTCAGACGTTCCAAACGCAGCGCGGCGGTTCGGGCGCATGGCAGTCGGTGGATTGGGTGAAACTCGATCTCGGCGCAGTCATCAATGACGGCGGAAGCGATTTCACGCCGCAAGGCTTCGACCTCAATGATCCGACGTCGCTGTTGCGTTGGAGCCAATCGCCAATTCCGTCGTTCTATTCGTTCCGCCCTGAATTCTCGCAGTGGGGCAGCCATGCCTACGGCATGACCACGTGGCAGATGTCTGACTCACTCACACTCGGCGGAACGATGAAGTATCTCTTCGAAGATCGCACGTTCGTGACCGATGACGACGGCGTCTTGCCGAATCTCGCACTCGGCTCGCTCGGCATCGAGATGCGTCACTCGCCAGTTGTGAGCACATACCTCGAGTACCGCTACATCGCGCCAACGTCGAGTGAACTCTTGCAAGCAGGCGCGCTCTATCGCGTCGGCAAGCGTTACCTCATCGCTGTGAGTCCGCAGTACGACCTCGAAGCGGGCGAAATGCGTGCGGTGGCAGGCTCGCTGACGCGCACCTTCCCCGACTTCGACTTGAGCGCGAGCGCTGGATACGACCTCATCGAGGATGACACCTTTGTCGGGCTGTCGCTCTCGATCCCTGCCGGTTCACAGCAATCGAGTTTTGGAAACTACAACCCGGCCATGGGCGGCTATCGATGAGTCGCGCGCGTCCGTGCGTCCTCGCGATTTCCTCTCGCGGCGGGCACTGGACGCAGTTGCGACGGCTTCGTCGTGCCTTTGCAGGATGCAACATCACGTGGGCCTCGACAGATCGTGATCTTGCCAAAGAGGTGGCGCCCGATCAGTTCGTTTTCGTTCCCGACGCGTCGCGATGGGATCGCGTGAAACTCGCGTGGTCGATTCTCTCCGTGCTTTGGCTCGTGATTCGACTCCGCCCCGATGCCATCGTTTCAACGGGTGCTGCGCCCGGGTTCTTTGCACTGCGATTTGGCAAGCTCCTCGGTGCACGCACGCTGTGGCTCGACAGCTTTGCCAACAGCGAGGAGCTTTCACTCTCAGGTCGCAAGGCATCCGCGTTCGCTGATCTCACGCTCACACAATGGCCGCACCTCGGCGAACCGCTTGTCGCATCGAGCGCGGCGGGCAACGAAGTGCCGCGACGCTCTCTCGCGCGTACGAAAGGTCACGTCTACCACGCAGGAGCCGTCGTGTGATTCTTGTCACAGTTGGCTCTCAGTTGCCGTTTGATCGGCTTGTCGCACCAGTCGCTGCATGGGCGCGAGCGCGCAACGTGCGCGACATTTTCTTTCAGCACGGCGGCACGACCGTCGACCTCACGGGGTTTGAACACGCCGCGTTTGTTCCGCCAGATGAGGCTGCACGTCTCTTCGACCGCGCCGATGCGATCGTGGCGCATGTGGGCATGGGAACGATCTTGTCGTGCCTCGAACGTGGAAAGCCGATCGTCGTGCTACCACGCAAGGCATCCCTCGGAGAAACGCGCAACGAGCATCAATCGGCGAGCGCGCGCAGTCTCGAAGGGCGTCGCGGACTGTTTATCGCATGGGAACCGTCCGAGTTGGCGGCACTCCTCGATCAACTCAGCGAGTTGCGGGGTGGAGAGAAAATCGGCCCCGATGCGAGTCCTGAGCTCATCGCTGCGGTTCGTGATTTTGTCTGGAACGGACAAGCGCCAGGGCAGTGAGTTTGCGCTCAGCGAAACTGCCGCACGATCACTCGAACAACTGTCCCTCACTCGGCATCGTGAACCCAATCGCGTCGGCGCCATGCTTCGTCAAGCGACGCCCCTGCCGCGTTCGCGCGAGAAATCCGATTTGCAAGAGATAGGGTTCAACAACGTCTTCGAGCGTGCCTGCATCTTCCGCGAGCGTCGCGGCAATCGCCTCGACACCCACGGGCCCGCCTCGGTAAATGTCGGCGATCGCACGCATGTACTTTCGATCGAGTTCGTCGAGGCCACGTGCGTCGATGCCTTCAAGGTCGAGTGCGCTGGCAACGGTCTTTGCATCGGCAAGACCTTGCCCGCGCACTTGCGCGAAGTCGCGTACGCGCCGCAAGAGTCGCAGCGCGATGCGCGGCGTGCCGCGCGCGCGCGTCGCGATCGCATCGAAGGCATCCTCACGAATACCGCGCATGCCGTAGATCCCTGCGGCGCGCACCAGAATCGAAACCAGATCGGCGTGTGTGTAAAACTCAAGGTGTTGCGCGATACCGAAGCGGCTGCGTAGCGCTTGGGTGAGGAGACCCGCGCGTGTTGTGGCGCCGATCAACGTGAATGGCTTGAGTGAGATCGTGACGACACGCGCGTGCATCCCCGTGTCGAGCGTGAAATCAATCTTCCGATCCTCCATCGCCGGATAGATGTACTCCTCGACACTCGCAGGCAATCGATGAATCTCGTCGATGAAGAGAATGTCGCCCGCTTCCATTTTGGTGAGCGTGCCGACAAGATCTCCCGCTTTGGTCAGTGCAGGGCCGCTCGTGATGTACGCCTTCGTGCCCATTTCCGCGGCGATGACATGGGCGAGTGTGGTCTTGCCGAGGCCCGGCGGTCCATGCAAAAGCACGTGCTCCATCGTGTCGCCGCGCGCTTTCGCGGCGTCGAGCGCGATGCTGAGCCGCTCTACGAGCGAGCGTTGACCGACGTACTCCGCGAGCGCGCGCGGCCGAATCTCGAGCACATGCGGATCGAGACGCGGATCGAGCTCTGCTTCCCGCTCTGCAACTTGCGCATTCTGCGAAACGATCCGCTCCTTGGCCATGCGCGAAGGATACGCGAAGGCGATTACCGCGGCGGCTTTCGTTCGCGCGGTCAGCACCAAAGCGAGCCGACGAACGTAGCGCGGAGAGTCAAAGAAGAGCGCGGAGCGAAGCGAAGCGCGAGAGGATGATCTCCAACCAAAACCGACGTTTCGTGTGGCATCACCTCTGGTGATGGCAAGACGGCTGCGTCGCGTTGTCGCCCAAAAGTGGCTCCAAAGTCGCCCGCGCATCCTCTCGATGTCAATTGCCACCATCCTGTGTGCTCGCGGATCAAGCCACTACCTCTGCTTCGCAGGGGGTAGTGCCACACGATACGAAAGGTGACTCCCACGTCGACTGCTCAGGCTTCGCGGTTCTCCGCCTTCGACAACGTGGAGTGCTATTCAGGCCTACGCGAGCGAAAGCGGGCTCCTGAAGCGAACCTTCAGCAGCCCGCCAGTCGCGAGCGCTCAAT
>JAIYCA010000148.1 GCA_027488265.1 Planctomycetaceae bacterium | reverse complement strand
CGTCGACTGCTCAGGCTTCGCTGCGCTCCGCCTTCGACAATGTCCAGCGTCATCCACGCCAGAGCGAGGGCGCGGCAAGAGCCGCGCTCGAGCGCTCCAATTCAGTCCCGCTCTTCGATGCCCTTGCGGACTTGCCAGTACTCGAGTTCGATCGGTGCCTGGCGGCCGAAGATGGTGACGAGCACGCGCACGAGGCCCTTCTCGGGAAGGACTTCGTCGATCTCGCCTTCGTAGTTCTGGAAGGGACCATCTTGGATGGTGACCTTGTCGCCTTTCGCGAATTCCATCTTGACCTGCGGAGCCTCTTCGGGCTTGCGCGAGTCGAAGAGCATCTTCTCGACTTCGTGCTGCGCCATCGGCGTCGGACGACCAGCGGTGCCGACGAAATCGCCGACGCCGTCGGTTTCCTTGATCAAGAAGAACACGTCTTGCGGAATGCGACCATCCGGCTCAAGACGCATCTCGACGAAGACGTAGCCCGGATAGAGCATCGACTCGGTGATGCGTTGCTTGCCGCCCTTCAGCGACTTGATCTTTTCAGTCGGCACCATGATGCGGCCGACGAGGTTCTCCATGCCTTCGATCTGCACCTTGCGGAGCAGCGTCTGGCGCACCGAACGCTCCTTGTTGCTCGCAACGCGAAGCACGAACCAGTTCATGCCTTCGCGGAACATCGGAAGATCGGTTGCGGGATCGAAGGTTTCGGTTTGCTCGAGCTTCGACTTCTCGCCGGCCTTACCCTTGCGGTTGTCGGTGAGCGCCTGCGTCGAAACGCCCATCACCTCGTGCGGCTTCTCGACCGCACGACGGGCATCCACGCCTCGCTTGAGCGCCTTCGACTCGGTCTTGCTTTCGGTGACTTCGTCTTCGTTGGTGATCTCGTCGTTCATCGGGACTCCCTAAGCAAGATTCAGCTGTCGAGCACGCGCATGGCGCGGAAGAGCGCCACGAAGCCGATGTCGATCACGTAGCAGAAGACGGTGAGAATGACGGCCGTCATAATGACCGCCGTCGTTGAGCCGATGACTTCACGACGCGTCGACCAGTTGACCTTCTTCATCTCGCCTTCGGTCGCGATGAGGAAGTCCACGGTGCGTGGCTTCACGAAGACGTAGAAATAGGTCACCGCGGTGATGACAGCGCCGAGCAGAATTGCCCCTCCCGCGGCGACGTACAACTCATTGACGCCTGAGATTCGGATGCCCTTGAAGTACTCCCACGCCCAAAGGATGCCGAGCATCGAAACGAGCGCGACGAAGATCACCGTTCCCATGCGGGTGTAAAAGCCCTGTCCAGCCTTGTAGACAGAGAGCCCACCAGACGACTCACGGGAGGGCTCGACTTCAGCGTTGATCGGTGTTGTTTCTGCCATAGTGGCTCCTGTCGTCGAAGATCGCCAAGCTGTTTCTCGCCTGCTCAAAAGCCCACAAGCGAGCCAACGAACCCGCGAACGCGGTGCGGACCAGAGGCGCTACCTCCGGAAGCCCAGACCCGTTCACAAAGACGGAGTCAGGACGGAACCAGAACGGAACCAACCTCTGTCAAACACGCCGAGAGGGGATCGAACCCACGACCTGCGGATTTGGAATCCGCTGCTCTACCAGCTGAGCTATCGGCGTAACACGGAGAGGGCTCGTCAGCCGACGTTCAGCAACCAAGGTTGGCGAACGCGAGGCCAAATCCGAACCGCAGCCCGATTGATTACTTGCGCTTGATCTTGTGCAGCGTGTGCTTGCGCAGCTTGGGGCAGTACTTCATGTAGCCCTCCTTAACGCGCTCGAGGATGCCACCCTTGACACGAATGTTCGTGCGGTAGTTCATCTCGCCCGTCTCAGTGCACACGAGCCACACCCATTCACGATCCATGGACTTCTTTGCCATTGTCTGCTCGCTTTCAGTTCACACGCTTCTCTGAATTCAGGCTTGCCGCGGGGCGCACGTCTCACCCCGCGGCTACCTGCAACTTGCTTGTTCGCTCGGGCGACTACTTCGCCGGAACGGTAAAGGCACTCATCAGGCCATGATGTCGGTGACGACGCCCGAACCGACGGTGCGGCCGCCTTCACGGACTGCGAAGCGGACGCCCGCTTCCATCGCGACGCCCTTGCCTTCAAGGTCGACGATCATCTGCACGTTGTCGCCCGGCATGCACATTTCTGCGCCGACGAGGTCTTCGATCTTGCCGGTGATGTCGGTCGTGCGGAAGTAGAACTGCGGCTTGTAGCCCTTGAAGAACGGCGTGTGACGGCCGCCTTCGTCCTTCGTGAGGACGTAGACCTGAGCCTTGAACTTCGTGTGCGGCTTGATCGAGCCAGCCTTGCAGAGCACTTGACCGCGCTCGATGTCGGCCTTTTCAACGCCACGGAGGAGGAGACCGACGTTGTCGCCAGCCATACCGCTGTCGAGGGTCTTCTGGAACATCTCGACGCCGGTGACGGTCGTCACCTTGACGTCTGGACGGAGACCAACGATTTCGACGTTGTCGCCGACCTTGATCATGCCGCGCTCGATACGGCCAGTGGCGACCGTACCGCGACCCTTGATGGAGAAGACGTCTTCGACCGACATGAGGAACGGCTTGTCCGTCTCACGCTGCGGCTCTGGGATGAAGGTGTCGATCGCGTCCATGAGGTCGGCGATGCACTTGTTGGCGGTCGAGTCGCCTGGGTTCTGGAGCGCAGGGAATGCCGCGCCGCGGATGACCGGGGTGTCGTCGCCTGGGTAGCCGTACTTCGAGAGGAGGTCGCGGATTTCCATTTCGACGAGGTCGAGGAGTTCCGCGTCAGCGATGTCGCACTTGTTGAGGAAGACGACGATCTTCGGAACGCCGACCTGACGGCCGAGGAGGATGTGTTCGCGGGTCTGCGGCATGACGCCGTCGACGCCGGAGACGACGAGGATCGCGCCGTCCATCTGGGCGGCACCGGTGATCATGTTCTTGACGTAGTCGGCGTGGCCGGGGCAGTCGACGTGCGCGTAGTGACGGTTAGCCGTCTCGTACTCGACGTGCGAGGTTGCGATGGTCACGATCTTGGTGGGGTCGCGGCGACCTTCCGACTCAGACGCCTTGGCGACTTGGTCGTAGGAAACCGGCTTGCTGAAGCCACGCGCGGCCTGAACCGCGGTGATCGCAGCGGTGAGGGTGGTCTTGCCGTGGTCGACGTGGCCGATGGTACCGACGTTGACGTGGGGCTTCGTACGATTGAAGTTCTCTTTGGCCATGTCTCTAGCTCCAGCTTTCGCCCGCCCCTTGCAACACGCAGCGGGCGGAAGTGAGGAATTTCGGCTCTCCCTTCATGGGAGAAGCCAACTGAGTTGTTGAGCAACGCCATCCACGACGCCGCCAAAGCCACCGAAGGGGATTGAACCCTCGACCTCACCCTTACCAAGGGTGTGCTCTACCACTGAGCTACGGTGGCGAAGATGTTTCTGCCTACATGCACGGTCATGCACGTTCGTGCACCGCCATGCACTGTCATTCACCGTGTTTTCTGCTGCCGCGCGAACATTGCTCTCGCGAGAACACACCACACAGTCCGGCTCAAGTCTCCGCACGCGCCGCCGGCGCGCGTACGTACATCGGTCATCGATCGGTCGTAGATCGGTGAATCGTGATCACGACTTGCGTCATGCACATCGACTCACAGAACACCAATCGGCCCCCCGATGAAAAACCGTGCCAGTGGCACGGTGAGGGATGGAAAGTGTAGCAACTCGTTGGACCTCCGCAAGCCTTCGCGGAAGTGAAGCAGCAAGGACTGTGTTCAGACTGCTTCAGTTTGGATAGAAGCGCTGCTTGTCGAGGTCGAGAACTCGCACACCAAGATCCTTCTCGAGTTCTTCAAGCCCCTCCCACTCAGGCACCGTGTCGACGTGCCCATCGAGGAAGAGGATCAACGCGTTGTTGCCGGAGTAGCGCCAGTCGACCCCAACGAGATCAAGATTCGGATTATTCGGACTGACGTTCGCGTCGTTGAGGAAGAGCATCTCACCGATCGAACTATCCATGCAGTACATCGATTGCTGAGG
>JAIYCA010000232.1 GCA_027488265.1 Planctomycetaceae bacterium | reverse complement strand
GCCGGCGGAGCTGCCGCGGGCATCGCTCAAGCGTGGATCGGTCATTGGCTTGACCCTGCGCAGGGGTTCGCACCCGCGATCGGCGCGAGCGGTGCGACAAGTGCGCTGCTCGGCGCGGCCTTCGCGCTCTACCCCCGCGCCAACGTGCGCGGTATCGCGATCCCGCAGTTTGCGCCAGCCCAAGTGTCGATCCAGTGGATGATGGCGTTTGCCGTTGCACTGGATGTCGTGCGCACGATCGTCGATTGGTCGGGCGCGGCAAATTCCGGCATCGCGACGCTCGCCCACCTCGGCGGCATCGTCTTCGGATTCTTGATCGGGCTCGCGCTTCTCGCCTCCGGACTCCTTGTGCGCGATGATGCCGACGCGCTGTTCCTGCTGAAGCAATGGCGACGTCGGCGCGAGATGCGCTTGGCGATGGAATCGGCGGGGCTCGCTGGAACGTCCGGCGTCATAGCAGGCCGTGTGCGCTCCGGTGCTGATTCCAAGGAGACCGAGGCACAACTCGTCCTTCGTCGAACGATCGCGGCGGCGCATCGTGAGCGTGACTACACGCTCGCGGCGCAGCTTTACGTGAAACTGCTGACGGAACTTCCAACTGCAACGCTGCCCTCTGAGATTCAACTCGATGTTGCGAATGAACTCGCGCGCAGTGGACAGCATGCATTGGCCGCACAGGGATATCGCCTCTTTGTCGAGCGATTTCGCACGCATCCGATGGTCGACGACGTGCGCCTGATGCTCGCGACGATCGAGTTGCGCCGCATGGGCGACGCGAAGGCCGCGGCAAGGACACTTGAAGGCCTCGAAGGTCGTCCGCTCGACAACGATCGCGCGGCAATTGCAGCATCGCTGCGTGCCGATTGCGCCGCGGGTGGCGCTCGAGATGGCGCAAGAGGAGGCGCTGCGTGAGTCGCACGCTCGTCAAGATTTGCGGTGTGCGCGACTTCGCAACGGTGGAGGTGTGCGTGGAAGCTGGGGCGCACTTTGTCGGCGTCGTGATTGTGCCTGCAAGCCCCCGATGCGTGACGCCGGCCGAAGCTCGTGCGCTCGCCCTCGAAATCGCGGATCTCGGCGCGATGCCCGTTGCGGTGATCCGACTCCCCGTCGATGTTGAAACGGCCTCCGCGCTCGAAGCCTTTCCAATTCTGCAGTTTCACGGCGATGAAACGCCTGACGCCCTCGCGCCGTATCGCGCGTGGGAATGTTGGAAAGGCTTGCACTTCTCCCCTGCCGCAACGCACGAGTGGCTCGCGAGTGGCCACGCTACGCGACTTGTCGTCGACGGGCCCGTCGCGGGAAGCGGCGTCTCCTTTGATCACGCAGCGTTCGGCGAACTTTCGAACGACGTGCGAGCGAAGTGCTTTCTTGCAGGTGGACTCGATGCGCAGAACGTTGCGGGAGCAATCAACACCGCGAGGCCCGCGGGCGTTGACGTCTCCAGCGGCGTGGAGAAATCGCGCGGCGTGAAGGACCACGACAAGATTCGACGATTCATCGATGCGGTGCGCGCGACGGACGACACTTCGAACGCGTGAACGCGCTGCGCGGATCTCACGACATCGCTTCACGACCCAGCGCCCGCCGATCACACACCAACCGCGATTTGCTTGCGCGTCGCGCCGAGTTCGCTGATCCATGCGCGCATTTCCGCGCGGCGCGTTGGCCACGAACGCGAGGTACGTTCTTCGATAAAGGTGCGATAGAGCGACATCAGCGCTGCGTCGAATGTTGCGAAGCTATCGAGTCGCTCTTCGATCGCGGCGCGCAGTGACTGCGGCTTGTCTTCAGGTTTCGGCAGTTTCAAGCCCGAGACTTCGAAACGATCGCCTTGGAGCGAACACTCCCACACGCGGCCGAAACTCGAAAGCGTGAGCCCGATTTTGCGCGGCCACTTTCCAAGTTGCACCGCGCGCGCTGTTTCGGCGCGCCGCGTGGGGGCGTCGCCACGCAAACTCGTACGACCGGAGAGGCCCCACGCGCATTCAAGGTCAAGCGCCTTGTCAATCACGATCGCGATATCGCCATCCGCCGTGGTGACGAGCCCTTCGTGCGCATCACATTGCCACCACAGCCAGAAGAGGAAGAGATTGCCGAGGAAATCCTGCGGTTCGTTCGCGGTCCAAGGAAACTCTGGGCGATCGGCCGATGCGCGCGAACCATCTTCGCGCGCGAGTTCGATTTCAGGTGGCGCGCTCGAGAGTGGCTCCGCGCGCAAGTCGTCGTAATCCGCCGAGCGTCCCTTCGCGGCGAGAATGTCGAGTGCGATCGTCCCGGCGGTGCGTGGTGCGACCGTGTGTTCAAAGGTGTCAACGACAAGTCGACGAAGTGCTTGGACTTCGGTATCCGCCGAAACTTGCGCGTACAACGTCGACTTCGAGAAATCCCAGTAGATGGGCGTGTGCTTCGGGCGCCGATAGCGACCTTCGGTGATCTCCTCCTCGATGCGACGCATCGCATCATCGCGCGCTTCCTTCTTCGCGCTGCGTGGGAGATACGCGCTGCCACCATCCTTCGACGGCTGCAAACGCGCGTCTTCCGCCATGGCGATGTACGCCTTCTTGATCTCGGGCGGAATGCGCACGGAGTCGACGCGGTAACCGAGCAGTGCACCGCTGCCAAAGCCGACGCGCTCGTAATCAAACGATCGATCGAAGAGGTGACGGCCCGCGGTCCAACCAACGTGTGTCTCGCCAGGCTTGATCGGCTCGAGTTCGCCAAGCGCGTTCTCGCGAAGGGCGTCGTAGAACTTCGAGTCGAGAAGATTCGGCGCGTCGCCGGTGATGGCGAAACGTCGATACGAGATGGCACCGGCACGGAATGGCATAGTTGATGAGTGTCGCGCGGACGCACACGCGGAGCCAAGGTCCGACAGGATGTGCACATTGCCGGCAGATCAATCGGTGCACGGCACGTGCCCGGCACTGACGGCACGTGCCAGACACGTGCCGTGCACTGGCTGGCACCAGGCGCAAGTCAAGAAAATCCAACTGGTTAGAACCGCGTCACGTCGGTGCCTGGCACGTGCCTGGCACCTGCCGGAACTCCACGGCACGTGCCGTGCACCGTCGAAGCGTGCGAGAAATCACGCCGACTGCTTAAGCCGCAGCACGCGCTTGCCGCCCTCGCCCTCGACATCCTCCGCAAGCCCAAGTTGCACCAAGTGGAGCGCCGGACCATGCGGCTTCTTCGCCTCTTCGGCGAGCCGCGACTTCGCGCTCGGATTCGCATACGCGTTGAAGACCATGGCCTTCACGGTCGCGAACAGCCCGCCGAAACTCGAGAACGTGTGGTCGACCGCGCTCGCCTCGTACCCCGAGTGCACCATGCAGTTTGCACACTTCGGATTGCCGGACGCGTGGCCGTAGCTCTCCCAAACGGTCTCGTCCATGAGTTCAGCGAACGTCTCCGCGTAGCCCTCTTGCAAGAGGTAACACGGCTTCTGCCAACCGAAGAGGTTGTAGCAAGGCATCCCCCACGGCGTGCATTCGTAACCGCGCTTACCCATGAGGAACTCAAGGAAGAGCGGCGACTGGTTGAACACCCAGCGACGCTTCCCATCCTTGCGATTCGAGAGAATCATCTCAAACAGTTGGTTCGTTTCGCGACGCTTGAGGAAGCCCGTCTGATCCGGCGCCTTGTCGTAGGCGTAGCCCGGAGAAAGCATCATCCCTTCGACGCCGAGCGCCATCATCTCGTCGAAGAATGCGCGCACCGCGTTTGGATCGGCGCCCTCGAAAAGCGTCGTGTTTGTGGTCACGCGGAAGCCCATCTTGACCGCAAGGCGAATGCCTTCGACGGCCTTCTGGAACGTCCCCTCGCGGCAAACCGCGAAGTCATGGTTCTCTTCGAGGCCGTCCATGTGGACGCTGAAGGTGAGGTACTTCGACGGCTTGAAGAGCCCTGCCTCGAGCTTCTCCTTGAGGAGCAAGGCGTTGGTGCAGAGGTAGATGTACTTCCGACGCGCGACGAGCCCCTCGACGATCTCCTTGATTTCGGGGTGGAGCAGCGGCTCACCGCCCGGAATCGAAACCATCGGCGCACCGCATTCCTCCGCCGCGTCAAAGCACTGCTGCGCCGTCAGGTGGCGCTTCAAGATGTGCGCGGGGTACTGAATCTTGCCGCAGCCAGCGCACGCGAGATTGCAGCGAAAGAGCGGCTCGAGCATGAGGACGAGCGGATAACGCTTGCGCCCACGGAGCTTCTGCCCAAGGACATAGGTGGCAACAGTCCACATCTGGCTGATCGGGACGCCCATCGCGAAACACCTCTTGAAGAACAGCGTTGGATGACCAACGCCTACATGCCGCCTCTGCGGCGTCGAACAGCCTCCCGGACGCATCGGAACATTCCGAGAACGGGTCGGGGATTCTACGGAAAATCGCATCTTCGTTCGAACCACTCGTGGGCTCGCTGCCGTAGCGCGCGGATGTCCCGAGCCATCGCCCTCCAAGCCGAGCACCTCAGCCCGACCCAACGGGCGGTTTTCGCTTGGCTCCAAGGGACGGCACCCGAACTGGCCGTGGTGCAAGCGTTCCATGCGTCGTTCGCGAAGGTCAAGGGGGCCACGAAGCACTCGACCAAGCGCGCAACCGCCGCAGCCCACCGTATCGCACGGCGTGTGTCGAAGGCGATCGAAACTCCATCAGGGAGAGGCAGTTTCGGAACGCGTGAAAGTTACGAATCGCTCCGAGGAGATGCGGTTGCCGCTCGGACCGACACGCCGTTCTCGGATATCTTCCGCGGCGAGCGCGCGAGCAAGAGCGCTCACACCTACCGCGTGAGCCCTTCTTCACATTCATCTTCGCAGACCGCCGCCAACGCCTCCGCGCACGCGACAACCCGCGACCAACGCTCGGACGAACAGTTGGTCGTGGCGCATCGCGCAGGCGATTCCGGCGCACTTCGCGTCCTGATCGACCGCTACAAGAATGAGTTGCACGGCTTCCTGACGCGATTGGTTGGAAACCGCGCCGGCGCCGACGACGTCTTCCAAGAAGCATTTCTGCAGGTGCATCTGTCGGCCGACAACTTCGACGAGGAACGCCGCTTCAAGCCGTGGCTCTACACCATCGCCGCGAACAAGGGCCGTGACTATCTCCGTCGGCAAAAGCGTCGCTCGGCGGTAAGTCTCGATGCTCCGGTGGGCGCCCAGTCTGACGCATCGCTCGTCGATTTGCTCGATGGCAACGATGCGGCTCCCGCTTCCTCTCTCGAAGCGAGCGACGAAGCGACGATTGTCAAATTCGTAGTGGATGAATTGCCCGGGCATTTTCGAGAAATCCTGCTTCTCGCGTACTTCCAAAAGATGAGTTACGCGCAGATTTCAGACAGCCTCGCGATTCCGCTTGGCACGGTGAAGAGCCGCTTGCATGCGGCAGTCGCTTGCTTCGCAGAGAGTTGGCGAATCGCCTGCGCCCGACGCGGCATTCGCGTCGACGCGAAGCCCCTGCCGCTCCGCGCACGGAAGGAGGAAGACGAATGAAACTCTTCCCCGTGTCGTGTCCCGTTCCCCCGCCTACGCACATGTTTTTGAGCAGCGTCGCCGCATGAACCGAGAGAACGACACCAACGACGCGCACGCGAACGATCGCACGAGTGAAGGCACGAGCGAAGGCAATACGCGCGCGCCTGCGACGCTCACGGAACCCGATTGCGCGGCGATCGACATTCTGATCGAGCACGAGTTCGATCTCGCGAAAGCAACCAACGCACATCCAGCGCTTGCGGCGCGTCTTGCGGCGGCCTCTCAACTCTTCGGACGACTCGATTCTTACGAGGCTGAGCCCGTGGATGAAAGCCTCGTCGACCTCACGCTCGCACGGATCGCGCGCGAAGACGAAGCGAAAGCTTCGCGCATGCGCCTTGAGCCTGCGGCTCAACCCAAACTAGGCTCAGGTCGCTGGCACGATTTCATCGCGATTGCTTGCGCGGCCATTCTGCTGGTTTCCATCGGCGCACCGATTTTCGCGTGGATGAACGGTCGCAACTCAGACCTCCGATGCAGTGAAAATCTTCGCCAACTCGGCGCAGGGATCGCGGCGTACCACGGCGATCACCGCAGCATGCCGATTCAGGCGTCGCTGCTTCCGAACTTCTCTTCGCTCGGCGGATGGCACAACTATCGCAACAGCGATCACCTCGACCCGCTTGTCGCTGGCCAGTACTGCAGCGAAGGCTGCACGGCGTGCGGCAACGACACCACAGGCGAGGGGTATGCCTACCAAGTGCCCCACGCGATGGCCAACTTTGCGTGGGGCGGCGGATTCCGCGCCCCCGCTGTTGCTGATCGCAATCCCGTGATTGATCTCATGCGACGCGGGCGCTCGGTTGGCACGTTCTCGATGAACAGCCCCGAGCACGGTGGACGTGGCCAAAATCTGCTCTTTACCGATGGCTCGGTGGAGTTTGTTGCGACGCCAGTCATTGTCCTCCCGGCGTCGGCCCAAATGCCGAGCCACACCGAGAACATCTG
>JAIYCA010000463.1 GCA_027488265.1 Planctomycetaceae bacterium | reverse complement strand
CTTCGCGTACGCGCTCAACCACGAACTCGTGCTCGCGACGATCCTTTTGACTGGCAAGAAGTGACTCGCCGAGCAATCGATCGGCCACCGCGTCAACACCGCGCGGGCGTGTCCCCGCCACAGCTTCGCTACGTGCGACACGGCCTGAACGCGACACGAGTCGCTCCGGCGTCACGCCGAGAAACGCGCGACCTTCGCCCACTTCCATCAGGAATCGGAAGCCGCGCAATTCACGCGATGCGAGCCGAGCGAGCACCGCCACTGGATCAAGCGGCCCACTCGCCGCGTATCGCCGCGTACGCGCCAACACGATTTTCCGCAGGTTTCCCGCGCGAATTTCGTCGAGTCCAGCGCGCACTGCACGCGTCCACCGTGCCTCGCCATCGCCATCGCTCTCGCGAACAAGCGCAGGTTCGACGACACATGCGCTCGACGGCTCGGCCAGGCGCGTCAGTAACTTCGCAGTCTCATCGCGGGAGACGTCATGATTGCCGTCCGCCACGATGTTCGCAGCGATGCAATGCCGTTCGCCTTCGCGACGAAACTCAACCATCGGAAGAACACATGCGCTCGACTCGAATGCTTGCCACGACACATCACGCGAACGCGCTGGATCAAACGGCTGCGCTGTGAAGTGAATCGGCTCGCGTGCGCCCTCGGACGATTGCGGCGCGAGCCGCAACGCTTCATGTGTGCCGAACAATGCACGCCGCGCAACGCCGACACCGGCGACCTCCAACTTGGCACTTCGATCGCGGAAGTAGCGTCGCGCACCGGCGGGTGCCCCGCGCAACCAGAGCAGAATGTCGACAGGATCCACTTCGCGTTCGATGCGGAGGACTTGGTTGGCGGCAGGCGGGGTGCTCGATCGCACGCGCGTCGCGAGGTCGAGAAACTGCGCAGCGAGAGAGCGCGCGGTGTCGTCGGTCGCAGGCGAAGTGTTGAGACGATGGAACGGCCCAGCAGACATCAGGTCGCGTAGGCTAGACGATCCGACGCGTGCGTTCAGCCTAGTTTTTGCAGTTGAAGCGCGAAGTTCTCAAGAGCACGCGTCAACCCGCATCGAACGCGGCAGCAGACTGCGCTGCGTTCGCGGGAGCGGGCGTCGCCTCAGCCTTCACTTCCGCGGGCAGCTTGCGCACGATCTGATCGAGCGCCTGCGACACCGCTACCGAGAACGCATCGGCAACGTCCTTGGCCGTCGAACCCTTGATGGGCGCATCCGACTTTCCGCCCATGTGCGCGATCATGCGCGTTCGGCCTCCGCGGCCATCGAGGAGATACGCGTGAATCTCCACAACCGCCACTGGATGCTGAGGATCGCTGTAATCCGCGTAAAACGACTCGATGACGCCGTCGACCATGAAGTCGCAGCGCACCGCGATGCCTTGCACTCCGACAAGCGAGAATCGACCACTCCAACCGAGCGCCTTCGCCGTCGCATCACAGATCATGTCGGACGGATCGGAGAGAAAACTGTTGTATGCGTCCGTGCGCCACGAGCCGTCGCTTGTCTTGTAGAGAAACGGCCGTCCATCGAAAGGCGGAATCGACGAGAAGCGCATCACGGAGACAGTTCCGAGTTGGGAACCCTCCACCGGAGCCTGCTGTGAAGGCTCGAGTCTGTACTGCGCGACCGAAGGCGCCGATCGACTGAGCGCGTCGCAACCCGTTAGCGCAAACGTGACTGCACAGGCGGCGAGGATGTTCCGCGAAATTGCGCAAACGGAAGTGTGGCGTGATCGCATGATTCGGTCCTTCTGTCGATTCCAACTGAGTTCTGAAACACTCGTCGATCGTCGCGTTCTCATCCGAGAAAGCTGGGCTTTTCACCCGCGATCTCCTTCAACGCACGGCACCTGACTTACTCAGACTTCGGCCTTGGCGCGCCTGGCGGCAACGGCGCCGGTGACTTCCCGAAGATGACTTGAGCAGGATCATCCTTCACGCGCGCGGTGAGATCCTCGAGATTTTCCGCGGTTTTCCGCAGCGCCTCAATGAGCTGGCTGATCTCGTACGACTCACTCTGCAACAACTCCGAGACCTGCTCGCCGATACCGCGGTACTCCTCGACGGTCGGCGCGAGTGTTCCAGTGGCTGCATCGAGATTGACGAGAATCCGCTGGACTTTCTCGCTCGCAAGCATCGCGTCGAGGCGATCCGCGGCTTCGCGCGCGCTCTTCATCATCGCGGGAATTTCAACCAGCGCCTCCTTCAGCCCGCCACCATTTCCATCAAACGCGATACGCAATTCGTCGGTCACCTTTTCGACGTTCGCCATCGTCGCTTCGATTGCCTTATCGCTGAGTATCGTCTGCAAGCGCTGGTTCGAAGCGCGGAGTTCTTCGATGAACTTCTCCGCGCTGACCATCATCGGATCAACGCGACGCTTCACCACGTCATCGATGTTTCCAACGGTTTGCTGCAGGCTCGAGCCAAGCGACGAGAAGTCGACTTGGGAGAGATTGTTCGCGATCGTGTTGATGCGATCGATGAGTTGATCGAATCGGCTTGGCGCACTCGGGATGTAGGCATACTCGGGCGTATACGGCGGCTTTGTTGCGGGGTATGTGTGCGAGTCGCTGAGATCAAGATCAACGAATAGCCCGCCCGTCAGTCCTGCGGTCGTCATGCGCGCACGCAAGCCTTGCTTCACGCCCTCCTCGACGTTCGCACCGAAGAGATGCGTGCTGTCGGGGCCAAAAACGTCGAGTCTCACCTTCATACGAATCACGACAGGCGACGCGAAGTCGAAGTACTCGCCATGTCCACCATCTTCGGGATACCAGCGATCGGCGAAACTGATCGCCGTGACTTCGCCGATCGGAACGCCGCGATACTTCACGGGGCTTCCAATCTGAAGACCGTTGACCGACTCTGTCGTCGAAGTCTCGACGATCTCGGAATCTTTGAACAACGAGCCAGATCCGAGCGCGATGACGCCACCGAAGATCAGCGTGGTCGACGCGATCACGAAAATGCCAACTCTGAGTTCTTTCGATGCGCTCATGACTTACTCCGTGACGTACGCACGCGTCTCGATGAAACGGTTTTTGTGATTTGCATCGTGTCAGGTCTCCGCCGTCGGGACGCGATTGAGGAAGTTGCGAACCCACGGATCGGGCGATGAATCGCGCAGTTCCGTAGGAGTTCCCAGTGCGACAAGTCGCTTGCGCGCACCATCGAGCATCGCGAAGCGATGGCCGATCGCGTAAATGCTCGCGAGTTCGTGCGAGATGATGACGAACGTCGTCCCCAGCATGCGATTCAACGCCACGATGAGTGCGTCGAGATCCGCACTCGTCACTGGATCGAGGCCAGCACTTGGTTCGTCGAGGAAAATGATCGGCGGATCGAGCGCCAGTGCGCGTGCGATCGCCGCGCGCTTCTGCATACCGCCCGAGATTTCGCTTGGTTCCTTGTGCGCGTGAGCGCCAAGACCAACGAGACCGAGTTTCGCGCGCGCGATGTCATCCATCGCGCGATCTGAGAGATCGGTGAACTCTTCAAGCGGAAGCCGCACGTTCTCAAGCAGCGTTTTTCCGCCGAAAAGTGCACCGAGCTGATACATCACGCCAAATCGTCGTCGGACACGCGCGATCGCTTCATCGTCGGCCGTCGCCACGTCGGTGCCCGCGATCGTGATCGATCCAGCGAACGGCTTTCGCAACGCGGTCATGTTTGAGAGCAGCGTCGTCTTTCCACACCCCGACCCACCGCCGATGAACATGATTTCGCCCGCATAAATGTCGAGGTCAATGCCCTCGACAATCGGACGGTCGTATCCGATGGTGACGCCGCGAAGTGCAATAGCGATTTCACGAGGCGTGTTCGAAGAAGATGTCGGCGACGAAGATGGCATCGAGTGAAGTAGCGTGAAAGTGAGACGTGCGAGAACTCAAATCACCGAGCAATTGCCTAGATTCCAAGCGCGTAGAAGAAACTTCCGAGAACGGCGTCCGCCACGACGATGGCGACGATGCCCGCAACAACAGCGCGCGTCGTGCTCAAACCGACCGCGCCTGGCCCCTGGCCTGTGCGCATACCGGCGAGGCACCCAATCGCGCCGACGAGAAGCGCGAACACCGCGGCCTTCGCGAGACCTTGCAGGAAATCGCCGATATCAAGCGCTCCGCGCACTTCATCGAGGTACTGCGCAAGCGTGAAACCCTCGGGCCCGAGGATCAAGAAGCCGCCTGCGACACCAAGGAGTGTTGCGTAGACCGACAACAGTGGCGTCACGAGCACCACTGCAAGAATGCGTGGAATCACGAGAAATCGCACCGCATCGATGCCGAACGTCCGCAACGCATCGAGTTCCTGCGTGACCTTCATCGTGCCAATCTCGGCAGCAAACGCGCTGCCCGAGCGTCCAGCGAGAATGATCGCGGTGATCAGCGGGCCAAGTTCGCGCACGATCGAAATCGCGACAACGTCGGCCACCTGCAGTTTTGCACCGTATTTTGCCATCGGATCGAACGTTTGAAACGCGATGATGGTGCCGATCAAGAGACCAAGCAGCGAGACAACAGGCACCGCGTCGGTTCCATGCCGCGACATGCCGGCGATCGTGTCGCGCACGCGAAGGAGTCGCGGATTGCGCGCAACCTGCATGGAAACAATCGAGAGTTCCCCGATGAATCGCACGAGATCAATCACGCTCGCCGCAACATTGATTGATGCACTACCGACTTGTCGCACGAGACCAATCGGCGGCAGCGGCGCGACCGGATCTTGACCGCGCAGCGCGAGATCCACGAGAAGTTTGCGATCTCCGTCGGCGCCAACAACACGAAACTCCGTGCCGCGCGACTTCGCAAGGCGATAGAGGAAGACCGCGAGCGAGACACCGGACGCATCAAGTTCCGTGCATTTCGTGAGGTCAAGTTCAATCGCGCCGACACCCGATGACTTCGCCGGCAGCGCTTTTTCGAGCGTTTCGCGCGCACCACCAATCGAGTCGGCGATCAGGTCGCCCTCGATCGATACACGCACTCCGCCGCCAGAACTCGCTGGCTCAACGCGCACGGTCGCTGTCGAGCGTCCCGAAGGACGCGCGGAGTCTCCGCTCTCAGACGCACCAGCGGCCGAGGCCATCATGGAGAAACACCCGTTCGTTCGCGATAAATCGCTTCCGCCTTCGGCATGAGATTCGCGAGGCGCGTCGCACGCTTCTCGTCGCTCGGGTGGGTCGAGAGGAACTCAGGCGGCTTCTCCCCGCCCTGCGCTGACATTTTGCGCCAGAAACCGGTTGCTGCCGTTGGGTTGTACCCAGCGTCGGCAGCGATCATGAGTCCGATCTCGTCAGCTTCGCTTTCTTCGCTGCGACTGAACGCGGTTTCACCGAGCGCGCCATAGGCAACTGCTGTCGCTTGAACAATCGCTGGATCGACTTCGCCGGTCGCCGAAACTGCACCAAGTACAACCTGCGTCGCCACGCCGCGCGACATCCGTTCAGCGCCGTGGCGCGCAATCGCGTGTGCAGCCTCGTGCCCCATGACAATCGCGAGTTCATCGTCGGTGGTCGCGACCTGCAGGAGCCCCGTGTAGACGGCGCTCTTTCCGCCGGGCAGCATCCAAGCGTTGACGTCCGGACTTTCGATGAGCGTGAATCGCCATTCAAAGCCCTTCACGGCGTTCGGGTAACGCCGCTCGGCCGCCTGCGCGATCCGTTCCCCCACCCGCTGTACACGGACGAAATCGGGGCCAGTCGTCACGACCTTCGCACCCTTCAACATCTCGGCGTACGCCTCTTCACCAAGCGTGATTTCATCGCTCGCGGAGATCAAATTGAACTGGGAACGCCCTGTTTCCGGCACGGTCCCGCAACCCACGAAGAGGCCCGCGGCCACGCAACCAACGAAAAGCGCGCGCGAACCCCGCACAGCCTGCGCCGCCCTGCTTTGTGGCGGCTTGTATCGATCAGGTGGGATGGGCAACATCTTGGGCAGATCCTCCACGCACACAACGACCGATCAGCGCAACGTCGGCGCAAAAGTCGCCGCATGGACCGCCGTCGGTGGCGGGATATCGGCTGAGTGCCGCGGAGGGCATCACACGTTCCGCGACTGCGGTACGCTGCCCGAATGCTTCTCTGCTCCACCTCGAATCGGCGCACCGCCAGCAATTTCTCCTCCCGCACTCCGGTCCTCCGCCGCGGGAATTGCCTCTTCCAAGCGCTCTTGGCCGTGGCGGTGCTCTCGTTCCTCGTCTCCGTCTTCGGCATCATCAGCATGCTGACCTCGGGTGCCGGCGACGCCGTGACCGCGCTCGAGACTGAGATCAAGACGATCGCCGCAAATTCACAAACGTTCGAAGCGCCGGGAACCGCGACGCTCGAACTCGCCGAAGGCGGCGCGATGCTTGCGCTGCATCCCGACGGGATGGTCGGCGAGAAGAAGATTGGCGTTCCGCCTGCCAGCGTGAACTACACGTTCACGATCACGGATGCTGATGGCAACGCCGTGAAGTTTGACGCCAACAACGCACCGCGCAACCCGCAATCGCCTTTCGAAATGTTTGGTCTCTTCGAAACGAAGGCGGCGGGCGCGTACACCATCGAAGCGAAGACCACCGACGGCAGCGATACACCCGCGGCAATCATGGTTGCGGCGGCAGACAAGGCGACTGCGGAGCGACTCGCGAGTGCGGGTTTGGCGCTCTTCAAAGGCGTGGGCGGCGGATGTCTCGCGCTCTGCGGCTGCCTTGCAGCACTTGCCTTCGGTATCCCCGCGCTGATCGTGCGCAAGAAGGCGAAGGCTTCGTCGCAAGACGCCACGCTTCCGCCGATCTGACGCGAACGTCGCAAACTTCAATAGGCTGGGTCGTAGACTTTTTCGCGCACAAACGCGCGGATGTCTTTCGGTCGCTCCACGCCCGCGAGACCTCGCGCATAAATCAGTTCGGCGACATCCATCGCAACTTCGACGGCGGACTCATGAATCCGCTGCAGCGGCGGGTAAATCAGCCCAACCGAAAGCTCTGCGTCGGTCGTGCGTGACGCGAGCGACTCCGCCGCGCGCAGGAACATCTCATCGGTGACACGCGTCGCTTCGCAGGCGTAGACCGCAAGCCCGACCGCCGGATAGATGTAGACGTTGTTGCCTTGACCCGGAATCAGCACGCGCCCACCGAGTTCAACCGGCGGAAACGGCGAACCTGCGGCGAAGATCGCTTCGCCATTTGTCCAAGTCCACGCTTGCTCCGCGGTGCACTCCGCCTTCGACGTGGGGTTCGAATACGGGAAAATCACGGGGCGACGGCAGTACGCGCGCATGGCGTCGATCACGTCCTTCGTAAATGTCTGCGGCTGCGTGCTCGTCCCGATGAGAACCGTCGGCTGCACCGCTTTCACCGCATCGACGAGCGTCGGTTCGAGTCGTCCCTCGCGCACAAACGGAATCTGATGCGGCTGAATACCTGGGTTGTTGCGGACGACAAGACCTTTGGAGTTCATCAGCCAAATGCGCGAGCGCGCCTCGGCATCGGAAACGCCGCGCGCCTTCATCGCCTGCACAACGAGATCCGCGATGCCGGTCGCCGCACTGCCTGCGCCGAAGAAGAGATAGCGGTGATCCGCCAGCGAATTCTCAAGGGCACGACACGCCGCAAAGAGCCCTGCCACCGCGATCGATGCGGTGCCCTGAATGTCATCGTTGAAACACGAGACGCGATCGCGATAGCGCGCGAGGAGCGGAATCGCCGTCGTGTTGTGAAAGTCTTCGAATTGAATACACGCCTTCGGATAGACCTCTTGGACGGCCTGCACGAATTCCTCGACAAGCGCGTCATACGCCTCGCCACGCACCCGCTCGTGACGAAGCCCTGGATAGAGCGGATCGGCGAGGAACTCGCGATTGTTGGTCCCTACGTCGAGGACCACCGGCATGCATCGCGCGGGATGGACCCCGCCGACCGCGGTGTACAGCGCGAGCTTTCCAACGGGAATTCCCATGCCGCAAATCCCGAGATCACCGAGCCCAAGGATGCGTTCGCCGTCGGTCACACAAATGATGCGCACATCGGCCTCGGGCCAATTGCGCAGAATGTCGGCTACGCGCCCACGATGCCGAAGCGAAACGTAGAGCCCCTTCGGCCGCCGCATGATGTGCCCGAACTTCTGACACGCTTCACCCACCGTCGGCGTATACACAATCGGCATGTGTCGCACGGGATCGGCACGCAGCAACTGATAGAAGAGTCGTTCGTTCCGATCTTGTAACTCTGAGAGATAGATGTAGCGCTCGAGATCGTTCGCACGTCGATCGAGTTGCATCAGCGCGCGCTCTTGTTGAACCGCGCACGTTTCGACGGCGTCTGGAAAGAGCCCCGTCAATCCGAGGAGTTCGCGTTCGGTTTCACTAAACGCGGTCCCACGATTGAGGCGCGGGTTGTAGAGAATTTCGTGAGCTTCCTGCCGCATGCAGTTCCTTGCACAGTGCTTGGTTTGAAGGCGATTTGTCGCGCGAATTCACGCCTCTTCGATCCAAGCCCCGCATCGCGAAGGATCACCGTGGTCGGCCACGACGCGGCCTTCCGCGACGATGAATGCGCGCCCTGCGATACTCGGAATCACGCTGCCCGCGCGCGGGGAAAGTTCCGCCGCATTCTCATCGGCATCGTCGCGCGGAGTTCCCTCTATCGCCGCATACGACGCGCAGAACAAACTCCCGATCGCGCTCTCTTGCCGCCACATGGCTTTCGGCGCGAGTTCACCGCGCGCGGCCAGTGACGCAAGCAGCGCGCTCGTGCCGGTGCCACACGGCGAACGATCGAATGTCCCATTCGGGCAGAGCACAAAGTTGCGCGCGTCTGCATCGCCACGCGACGGCTGCAAGATCAGCGAGACGTGATCAATGACCCCGCCATTCTCTGCGCCACCACGAAGTTTCGCCCGCGCGATACCGCGCGCGATCGCGTTCGTATACGCGAGTTCTTCCTCATGCGAACGCATGCGACGCCCTGCTTTCCCTGCGGGCGCACGGCCATCATGCCGCACGATGAAGAACCAGTTTCCACCCCACGCGATGTCGCCGCGCGCCATTCCACCTTGTTCAAGCACAACCTCGACATCACGCGCGTGGACATACGACGGAACATTCGTGAAGTTGATCGCGCCATCGTCGAGCGTTTGCACTCGGACGCCGCCCACGCGCGTTTCAAAGGTTGCAACGCGCGGCAAGTCGTAGCCCGCCCACGCGAGCGTTCGTGCGAGCCCGATCGTCGCGTGGCCGCACATTCCGAGCGCGCCCGCAGCGTTCCAGAACAGCACGCCGCAAACGGCATCGCGCGTGGATGGTGCACAAACGAGCGCACACACCGTTGCATCGGCAGCTCGTGGATTGGCCGCCAACGCCAACATGTCGGGCGGAATCTTGAGGCGACCGTCGCTCGTCCAACGCGCGAGGATCTCGGGAAGCGTCGTTGAAAACGGCGCGTTGTCGTCGGCGAGTAGAACGCGGGTTGGCTCGCCTTCCGTGTGGCTGTCAATGAAACGACGGATTTGCACGGGCGCAAGATACTCGCAGGCGCTGCTACGCTGCGAGGATGAGTACGACGAAGGTGACACAAGCTGCGGCGGCAACCGACAATCTCTTGAGCGATCACGCGGGTGCGCCGTTTCGCGGCGTGATTCCTGCAACCGTGACGCCGTTCCGAGATGATGGTTCGCTCTGCGCCACTGGCCTCGGGAATCTCACTCGCCGCATGCTCGACGCAGGTTGCACCGGAACGGTGTGGCCAGGATCGCTCGGTGAAGGACAGACTCTCTCCTTTGAAGAGCGTGCCGAAGGTTGGCGCGCGATCAGCGCCGCGAGCGAAGGCCGCGGCAACGCATTTGCCACGATTTCCGCTGCATCGACGCGCGATGTTGTGCGACAAGTGGAGAAGGCTGCGGAAATCGGCATGCGCGGCTGCATGATTCTGCCGCCCTACGTGCACAAGGGCGCGTGGCGCGAATATCGCGCACATTTCGAAGCGATGCTCTCTGCGGCTCCGCTGCCGATGATGCTCTACAACAACCCGCCCGCGTACATCGTCGATGTGAGCGCCGAGCAAGTGTTCGATCTCGCGGAGAAACATGCGAATCTCGTCGCCGTAAAGGACTCGACCGGCGATGCGCGCAAACTCACGGCGCTGATCGCGGGAAATCGTGGGCGTACGCGCAAGGTGGGCGCGCTTGTGGGCCTCGATGACTGTGCCGTTGAAGGCGCACGCATGGGCTGCGCGGGATGGATCGCTGGCCTCGCGAATGCGCTGCCTGCGGAAAGCGTGCAACTCTTCAAACTCGCACAATCGCACGACGCAGCCGATATCGCCGCATGCGACGCGTTGTATGCGTGGTTCTTGCCACTGCTGCGCCTCGACACCGTGCCTGACTTCGTCCAACTCATCAAACTCGTGATGGCCGAAACACAGACTGGCGACGAACGCGTGCGCGCGCCGCGTCAACCTGTCGAGGGCAACGAACGTGCTCGCGCGCTTGAGATCATTCGACGTGCACTTACGTCGAAACCGAAGTGAACGAGCGTTCGCTGGCGTTTTCCGTTTGTCGGAACACGCGTGATTCAACGCGTGATTCAACGCGTGCGATCAACGCACGCGGTCGAAACACAGCAATTTCGTGAAGCGCTTCGCTGCCTCAGGCAAACCAACGGCGCTGAAACGCGCGTCACCTGTCGCGGGAAACGGACCGCCGTGCACCATCGCGGGGCTCACGGCGACGCCCGTCGGCATGGCCTCATCGAGTATGCGCCCTACCTTGAAGCGAAGGACACCCTGAAGTGTCGCGCGAGTCGCCGCATCACTTGCGTCGGAGATGATGGTGGTTGCCAGTTGGCCATCGAGTGTGCGCGCGAAATCGACGAGTTGTGCGTCACTCTCAACCGACACCACGATGCCGAGCGGCCCGAACGCCTCGGTGAACACTTCGGCGCGATGCGCACGTGTAAACGCTGCATCAACTGCGAAGAGTGTCGGTGCCATGTGAAATCCGCCATGCGACGCGGGCGTGGGCGCGGTCGTCGACGCAGCCAATCCCGCGAGCGGCTGAGCGCCGCGCGCGTGGAGCGTTGCAATGACGGCAGACGCGTGCTCGTGAATCGCTTTCGTGAGCAGGACTGCAGGCGCCGCGCTTGCGAAGAGTTCACGTGCACGATGCGCAACGCGCGCGGCCGCGCCTTCGCCAGCGACAAAGAGAACTCCAGGCTTCGTGCAGAATTGTCCGCCGCCGAGAAAGACTGATGCGGCCCAAGTTTCGGCAATCGATTCCGCCCGCGCATCAGCCGCGTGTGATGCGACAAACACGGGATTCACACTCGACATCTCCAAACTTGCGGGTTTCCCGAGTCGATCGCACACGGCCTTTAGGCGAAGCCCACTCGCGCGCGAACCAGTAAACCCGAGCGCCGCAACGCCTGGATGTGCAAGCAGTGCCTCGCCATCTTCAGGTGCACAATCTGCGAAGAGTTGCACCGCAGCCTTCGGAAGTCGCGCTGCGTCGCGCGCGGCGGCGCAATGCTCAAAGAGGCGCGCAGTTGTATTGAGATGGCCTGGATGTGCTTTCGCGATCACAGGATTCCGCGCCGCGATCGCTGCACAGAAATCGCCGCCCGAAACGCCGTTGAAAGCCAATGGAAAGTTCGACGGTCCAATCGAAAGAACCGCGCCGCCGAGCGGCACGCGCGTCGATCGCAACTTGTTGCTCTCATCACTCGCGACCTCGCGCCAACGTTCATCACGCAACGCGCGCGCTGCTTCACGCATCTGAAACGTCGTGCGATTGAACTCGACTTCAGAGAGCCGCGGCGCGTATGGCAGCGCAGTTTCCTCATGTGCGAGCCGAGCGAGGCCCTCGCGATCAGATTCAAGCCGCGCGGCGTAATCGTCAAGAAACTCGGCGATTTGCGCACCCGGCGCATCCGCGAGGAAATCGATCGCATCGAAGGCTGCGTCGGCCATGGCCTCGAGTTCGGCGCGCGTTGATCGTGAGAACTCTGCGCCGATCGCTTCGCCGATCGCCGGATTGAACGAACGCATGATCGAGATCACTCCTTCGCGAGCGAAGGACGCCCGTCTTTCCACGAAATCGCGACGCTCGCGTCACCCTGCAAGAACGCATCGAGCCATGTGCCCATCGCTTCGACGCGCCAATCGCCCGACTCAAAGAGCGGCTCTGGTGACGTCGAATTCCGCGACATCCACCAACGCGAGAGATCGCTGCGCGTCAGCACCATGCCAGGCGCGAGACCCATCGCAATCGATCGCGCGCTCGCGATCGCAAGTAGTGCATCGATGCACGTGCGATCGTCGCCCGTTTCTTCGGTGATCTTGCCATGCGCGAGTTTCTCGGGCGGCATCTTTCCACCCTCGACAACTGCCGAGAGAATCTGCTCGCCGTACTTCTGCGCAAATCGCTTTGGCAACCCGCGAATTCCCGCAAGCTGCGCCGCAGTCGTCGGCTTCTGTCGCACGACTTCCGCAAGTGTTTCATCGGGCATCACGACACGATGCGGCAGATCTTCGCCACGCGCGATCGTGTCACGAAGCCGCGTCACGAGACGAAGCGTCGGAACTTGCGCTGGCTTCATCGGCCAACTCTTCATCGTGCGGCGGATCTGCGATTCCTCGTCGAAACGCGCAGGAATCTTGCCACTTTGCTCGCACTCACGCATCGCCCACGCAAGCGTGCCACGCGCCTCGAGTTCGCACCGCAAGCGCTCCCACACAAGCGGGAGATATCGCACGTCATCCGCGGCGTAGCGAAGTTGCGACGGCGTCAGCGGACGCGCATCCCAATTCGTGAACGTGTG
>JAIYCA010000066.1 GCA_027488265.1 Planctomycetaceae bacterium | reverse complement strand
CGCGTGGCTAACGGAGCGCAGCGGGGGAGATGGTTGCTGATGGATGCTGCACAGGCTTCACAGACACAGTGTCGTTCGTCATCGACTGGTTCCTTCGTTCTCGCGGCATCACTTACCGCTGTCTGGGAGCAGCGTGTCGTGCACCAACGCGATCTCGTCGCAGTTCGTATTCTTCGGGCAATTCGCGCAGTCCTTCGTCACCTTCTCAGGGAGCGAGTTAATCGAGACACGGCGGAAACTGCACTTCTCGAAAAACTCTGGCGCGCGTGTGAGGACGAAGAGCTTGTCGATATGGAGTTGCCCCGCGACCTGTTGGAAGTGCCGTACGAGACCTTGGCCGATGCCACGGCCTTGGTACTCGGTGTGCACGCCGAGCGAGCGAATCTCCGCGAGATCAGGCGTGTAGATCCAAAGCGCCGCGCAGCCGACGACCTTGCCGTCGATGACGGCGACGCCGAAGTCGAGGATCGCCTTCATGATGTCCTCGCGCGAGCGCGGGAGATTTTCACCGTGCTGCGCCCAGTAATCGACGAGGTACACAATCGCGTCGAGGTCATCCATGCGCGCTTGTCGGAACTCAACTTCGCCCGCGCCCGCTGGAATCGCGCGTTCGCGCAGCATGCGGCGCACGCGCTCGATCGCGCTTTCGACGGCCTTCGGACCCGTACCGCCAGTGTCGCCGCGCTTCTCGAGCGTCGCGCTGATCGTGAGTTGTGTGTAGACGTCGTTGTTCGCGCGCGGTGCCTGTTCGCGAATGATGTCGAGCGGCAGTTCTTCAAGCGCTGAGTCGCGCTCGATCGCCTTGCGGACGAGGCGTCCAGCTTGGTGATGCGCTTCGCGGAACGGCACGCCGAGTCGCGTGAGGTAGTCGGCGAGGTCGGTCGCGTTCGTGTAGCCCTCCGCAGCCGCGATGAGCGCGTTCTCGCGATTGACCTTGAGGCCTGCGACCATCGGCGGCAGGATCCGCAGGCACATCGACAGTTGCCGCATCGCGTCGAAGAGCGGCTCCTTGTCTTCCTGCAAGTCCTTGTTGTACGCCATCGGAAGACCCTTCACGGTGACGAGCAACGTGACGAGGTTTCCGATTTGTCGGCCCGTTTTCCCTCGGAAAAGCTCGAGTGCGTCGGGGTTCTTCTTCTGCGGCATGAGCGAACTGCCAGACGTAAAGGCGTCGGGCAACTCAACGAGAGATGCTTCGCTTGTTGCGTAGAAGATGAGGTCTTCCGCGAAACGCGAAAGGTGCACCGCGCAAATCGCGCACGCGGAAAGCGTCTCGATCACGAAGTCGCGATCGCTGACGGCGTCGAGCGAGTTCGCAGTCGGCGCTCGGAAGCCGAGATCTTTCGCGAGTGTCTCGCGGTCGATCGGATACGCAGTGCCTGCGAGCGCGCCCGAACCGAGCGGCGACATGCGCACGCGCTTGAGCGCGTCGGAGAGACGCTCAAGGTCGCGGCGGAACATCTCGACGTACGCGAGACACCAGTGCGCGAAAAGAATCGGTTGCGCGCGCTGCAAGTGCGTGTAGCCGGGGAACGGCGTCGTCTTCTCGCGCTCCGCGAGATCGACAAGCGCGTTCATCGCAGCCTTCAATTCGGACTGGCGCAGCTTGAGTTGTCGCGCGGTCCAAAGCCGGAGATCGGTTGCAACCTGATCGTTGCGGCTGCGACCCGTGTGCAACTTCTTGCCGAGATCGCCGACGCGCGCGATGAGTTGTCGCTCGACCCACGAGTGGACGTCTTCGTCGGACGCATCGATGATCGACGACGGATCGTCCTTCGCAAGCGTGAGGATTTCACCGAGCGCCGCTTCGATTTCGCGCTGTTCATCGGTGCTGATGACGCCCGCGCGCATGATCGCCTTCGACCATGCAACCGAGCCTTCGATGTCCTCGCGGACGAGCGCGCGGTCGAACGGGAGCGAGTCGTTGAACTCGCGGAAGAGGTCGTCGGCCTTGCCTTCGAGTCGGCCGGCCCAGATGGCAGTGGTCATCCGTCGTTGCTTTCAGTCAGGGTGCGAAGAAATGAGCGGGAATCGCAGCGTTTCCCGTCAAGGAAACGCCGCGGACTTGAGTCGTGACGATGCAAACTTATGCGTGTTGCTTCGTGGTTGAAGGGCCGCAGCCGGTGCTGCAGCCAGCAGCGGTGCCCGACTTCACGGCATCCGCGATCTGCTTCGCGTCGGGGTTCAAGCCGAGCAACGCGCGAATGCGAAGCGGCAAACTGAAGAGGCGGATGAAGCCTTCGCTGTGCTTGTGGTCGTAGACCTCGTCTTCACCGAAGGTCGCGAAACCGTGGTGGAAGAGCGAGTTCGGCGAGCGGCGCTTGACCGCTTCGGCCCGGCCCTTGTAGCAGCGCACAACGACGTCGCCGTCGAGCACTTGCGCGATCGCTTCGAACGAGGCCCACATCGCTTCACGCGTTGGGCTGAACCATGTGCCGTTGTAGATGATCTTCGCAAAATCAAGCGCGAGCTTCTCGCGGAAGTGGAGCGTTTCGCGATCGAGCACGAGTTGCTCAAGGCCACGCACGGCTTCCATGAGAATCGTGCCACCTGGAGTTTCGTAGACGCCGCGGCTCTTCATGCCGACGAGACGGTTCTCGCAGATATCAACGCGACCAACGCCATTGCGTCCGCCGATCTTGTTGAGTTCGGCGAGGAGCGACACTGGGTCCATCGTCTTACCGTTGAGCGCGGTGGGGCGACCCTTCGAGAACGAAAGCATGACGTCTTCGAATTGATCGGGTGCATCCTTCGGGCTCACCGAGATCATCCACACGTCTTCTGGCGGCGCGTTCCACGGATCTTCGAGTTCGCCGCCTTCGTGCGAAATGTGCCACATGTTCGCGTCGCGCGAGTAAATCTTCTCAGCGCTCGCAGCGCACGGAATGTTGCGTTCCTTGAGGTACCCGAGCATCGCTTCGCGGCTCTTGAGATCCCAAATGCGCCACGGCGCGATCACCGGGAGTTGCGGTGCGAGCGACGCGTACGTCGACTCAAAGCGCACTTGGTCGTTGCCCTTGCCGGTGCAGCCGTGGCAGAGCGCATCGCAGCCCGTCGCGAGCGCGACTTCAACTTGCGCGCGCGCGATGATCGGTCGTGCGATCGACGTACCCATCAGATAGCGGCCTTCGTAGATCGAACCCGAGATACACATTGGGAAGACGAACTCTTCCATGAACTGCT
>JAIYCA010000367.1 GCA_027488265.1 Planctomycetaceae bacterium | reverse complement strand
TGGGTGACGAGTTAGGCCCAGACCAGCGACTCTTGCAGCGTGTTGAAGTTCTCGCAGCCGGTCGCGGTGACCGCGACCATATCTTCGATGCGAATGCCGCCGATACCGAGCGCGTACAGACCCGGCTCGACGGTCAACACGTCTCCGACCACGAGTTCCGGTCCCTTCATCGCAAGAAGCGGCGGTTCGTGCACTTCGAGGCCGATGCCGTGACCGGTTCCGTGTGATATCACCGCGACGCGTGGTTCGGCTGGTTGGCCTGCGGCAAATCCGTGCCGCGCGAGCGCCCCGAGCGTCGCCTCATGGACCGATTGACCCGTGACGCCCGCGCGCACCGCGCGAATCGCGTCGCGCTTTGCCTCGACGACGGCCGCGTGCATGCGCGCGAGCTCCGGCGAAATCGCGCCATGCACCACCGTGCGCGTCATGTCGCCGTTGTACAGCGTCTTTCGGTTGCGCGGGAAGATGTCGACGATCACCGGTTCGCCGGTGCGAAGTACGCCGTGCCCATGGTCGTGACAATCGGCCCCTTGCGCGCCGCAGGCGACGATCGACTCTGGATTCTCGTAGCCCTGCCCGAGCAAGTGCACGTCGATGATCGTGCGCAAGCGCTCGGCCGTCAGCGGCGCGCCCTCGTGCAAGAGCGTGCCATCGGCGGCTGCCGTCGCGCGCGCGACGGTTTCACAAGCGCGTTGCATCGCGCCTTCGGTGGCGCGTTGCGCTTCACGAAGCCACGCGAGTTCCTCGCTGTCTTTCGATCGACGCTCAAGGACACCCATCTCGGTATCACACTCAAGCGTCAGGCCCGCCTTCTCGATGAAGTGTGCGTAGATCAACGGTAACGAACGATCGGCTCGCACCCGCGTCACGCCGCGCGCGCGCAAGCACTCCGCGACCGACTGTGCGGTGGCGGTTTCGCGGTCACCCGAAAGCCCGCCCGCTGGCTCAAAGTCCGCTGGGCAGTGCACACGATCGACGCGCGCGTGCTGCTTGGCGCGACCCATCTCGATATCGCGAATGATGAGGAGCCGCTCCGTGCCGCCCTCCGATTTTGGCAGCGTCAGCAACGCTGTTGGATCACCAACTTTGAAGCGAATGGCGCGGTAGAGCGAAAGATTCGTTGCGGGGATGCCCGCCATGACGGTCGCGGTCGACATCCGCGCAGTCTACGAAGGAAATGAGGTCGCCGATGAGGTCGCCGATGAGGTCGCCGATGAGATCGCCGACGCGGTCGGTACAACCCGTTGCCTCGGCAAGCGGCTCATGCGCTGGCCGAGGCTACCGCTCGCCCTCATGAACTCCACTGCGCGAGCAACAACGACAGATCCGCCGAGTTCGAGAGTCCATCGCCGTTGAGGTCACCATTTGGCGTTCCCCATGCCGCCAAATAGAGCGCGAGGTCAGCCGCACCAATCGATCCATCGCCATCGAAGTCGGGTGAAAACGTCGTACGAACCGTCAAGACGTTGCCCGCAGCGATCGGGTACGGAACAAATCCGAACGCGAACGTGTCGGGAACGGCGGCAATGAAGAACGTGTCGCCGGGCTGCGACTTCGCAGGCATCGTGAACGTGACATCCACGACCGTGCCGTCGGTCGCGTCGCCGGTGAGCAAGAAGTTTCCAAACTCGACGTCGATCACCTCGGCGGGATATCCAGGGCCTGCGAGCGAGTCGGCAGTGATCACCGAAGGTAACTCAAGCCCCACGAGACTGAAGTCCGTTGGTCCGCCCGTTTCAAACGGGGCGGTCCATGCGTAATCCTCGATCGCAACGCCCGGCCGCGTGAGCACCACTCGGAAGAGCGCCGAGTTGTAGACGATACCCACGTCACTCTCGAGCGAAATGCGTGCAACGAAGGTGCTCCCCGGACGAGCACCGACCGTCGCACCGCCTTGCAACGAACGTGCGTGCAGCGCGCCGGCGGGTTCACCTGCGAACGCGCTCGCGAGCGTCGCTTCGGTGAACGCCACGTGTGACGCCAACGCCGCGGCGCACAGCACGGACTTTGTCATGAGACCGCGAACAACAGATGGCGTGACGTGAGAAGGCATGATGCTGTGCTCCGCAGAACTTGGGACCAAAGACGCGTCCGCGTCGATCGAAGATAGACCAAGAGTGACACAATTCAGAAACTGAAACCTCAAACTCAGACACGAATTCGGGCGGGAAATCAGGAGCGATTTCATGGCCCGACCTCCGCGAGTGGCGCGGTGTTGGTGGCATCGAACGCCTCGACCGACTCAACGTCGCGCCGCGCGCGCAACGCCCGCAGAACCTTCCACGCGTCGCCGCCAAAGCGCGATGCGCTCTCGAGGAGCCACTGGCCATCTGCCAATGCAGTCGGTGTGAATCCGCCGAATCCATCGAGCACGCGTTGCTGCCAATCAAGCGGAGCCACGCTGCGGAACTGCACCGTCAGGTCCGGTCCGACAACTTCGACCCAACCTTCGCCCGTGTGGAGCACGACGCCAACATCGAGGCCCGCGCCCACAAGCATCGCGCTCAGAACGGCGAGCGATGCAGGCGTGTGATGCCCTTCGGGCGCGAGTGCTACGACCCAGCCATCGAGTTCGCCGAGCGGTTGCAACGCGAATGCATCGATCGCTTCGCTCGCAGCCAACCCATCGCCCGTCGCGAAACGATCGGATGTCGAACGAACCGCAAGCAATCCTGGGAGCAGTACGCCGCGCGGGAACGACGCGATGAACGACCCGAGTTGCATGCGATTCCCCTCGATGATGTGCTCGTGATCATTCTCGTGATCATTCTCGTGATCCGCCGCGTCGTCTCCGCCGCGCGCGAGCGCATCGCGTTGCCAACGAGATGCCGCCGCACTTGGAATGCGACCCGCAAGTCGACCACGAATGAGTTCATCGATCGAAGTTGGCGCGTCGAGTGCTTCCGACGCCGCATCGGTTGGACGAGCGTCACCCGTTGC
>JAIYCA010000431.1 GCA_027488265.1 Planctomycetaceae bacterium | reverse complement strand
GGAACGACTTCGTCGGTCGTCTGACCGGAGGCATCGCGCGCAGCGCCACCAATGTTAATGCTGGGTCCCTGCCACTCACCCTTGCGAATTTGATCGAGCAATTCCGGTGGCAGCGTCAACTTTCGAATGCCCTGCTCGCTCAGCACACTCGCGGCATCGCCGCCGCCTTGTGCCGGCGAACGAACAACATGCGGCGTCAGAACGATGAGCAACTCTGTCTTCGATGAGTTCTCTTTGAACTGTCGGAACAACGCGCCCAACACGGGAATATCACCGAGAAGCGGAATCTTCTTGTCGACGCGTTCAAAGCGATCGCTGATGAGTCCACCGATGACGACGGTCTGCCCGTCCTTCACCGTCACGGTCGTGTTTGCCTTGCGGCGCGTGATGACTGGACTGTTGAAATTCTCCGAGATCTGCGTGGTTTGCAGCGAGAGTCGCGAGATTTCCGGCTCAATCACCATGCGCACGAAGCCCTCAGGATTAATCGAAGGTGTCACGCGCAACAGAATGCCAATGTCTTCCGGCGTCACGCTCGACTGCTGTCCTGCGCTCGAGAAACTCACAGCGTCCGGAAGACGCACGGTTTCACCAACTTGGATGAAACCCTCGGAGTTGTTCTCGACCATGACGGATGGATTCGAGAGCACTTGCACGCGGCTTTGCGAGGCGAGCGCGTTGATGAGCAGTTCGAAATCTT
Source organism: Planctomycetaceae bacterium (assembly GCA_027488265.1). Taxonomy (GTDB): domain Bacteria; phylum Planctomycetota; class Phycisphaerae; order Phycisphaerales; family SM1A02; genus QWPT01. The sequence goes on along the minus strand of JAIYCA010000431.1, from coordinate 2,408 downwards.
CCGCGCCAATCGCGACGTTCGGCGTGCCTGAGTTTGAGAACAGCGAGCCGAGAAGCTGATTTCCTGTGCGACCTCCGATGCCCGGCAAATTGCCCATGCCTGCAGCGACGGCATAGTCGCCAAATTGCGCGCGACCAAACTCTGGTCCAAGCGATTCGGCCGAGTCGAGGCTCACTTCGGCGAGCAACACTTGGATCAATACCTGCGGCGGATCTACATCGAGTTCGTCGATGATGGTGCGAACTTTCTCGAGGTACTTCGGGCTCGCATTCACGAGCACCGTGTTCGACTTCTGATCGCCGACAACCGTCACTTCACGCTCAAGCAGCTTCGACGCGCTCGGAAGTTCTTCCGTCGAAAGCGTTTCGAGAATCTTGCGCTGATCTTCGCTCACGAACTCATTCACCACGCGTGCCACTTCGGTCGCAGTTGCGTTCTTGAGTTTGTAGACAAACGTGTCGCGCGTATTCGCTTCTTGCGCGTCGAGCTCGTTGACGACTTTCTCGACAAGATCGAGATAGGTCGGCGTGCCAGAAACGAGGAGCGAGTTCGTGCGATCATCCACGGTGATCGAGAGTTGTTGACGATCATCGGGAACGAGCGTGAGGTCCGCTCCGAGCGTTCCCGTCGAAGACGCTGCGAGCGCAGCGGTTGCGTCCGCGCCGATCGCTGGTGCTGCGTCGCCATCTTCACGCGGCTTCAGCACGTAAAGATTGCCCGACTGCCGCAGATTAAAGAGTTCCTTCAAGATCCGAGCCATCGCGTCGGCGTCGGCGTTCGCAAGTTTGAAGATCCGGATGTTCTGCGAGCCTGACGTCGAGCCATCGAGATCCTTGATCATCTTCTCGATCAGAGCCATCGATTCGCGCGGCGCCTTCACGATGACTGTGTTCGTACGAATGTCGGGCGTGAGCGAAATCGACTGCCGCGTCGCGGCCGAGATTTCCATCTCAACCTCAGTGCCAGCACCCTCGCCGCCACCGTCAATCTCGCGTAGGTACTTCAACACCGTCGCTTGTTGCTGATTGCGTCCAGCAAGCGATCCACCCGACAAGATGCTCTGAATGAGGCCAACGGTCTCTTGCACATTCGCGCCTTGCAGCGCGATGTACTTAATCTCAACGACCGTTTGTGGCTTCGCGCCATCGAGTTGCGCGACGAGTCGTCGAATCGCAGCGACATCCGCTTCGGGTCCACTTGCGACGACGGCATTGAGACGCGCGTCGGCCGAGACGTTGACCGTGTTGTCACCGCGACGACGATTTTCTTCCGCGACGTACATCTCGTCGAGCATGCGAACCATGTCGGCCGCTGTTGTCTTCGCGAGAATAATCACCTCGAACGGCTTGTCGGTGAGTTGCTCCTTCGCAGCCTTCGCGAGAAGTTCAACGAGCCCCTTGACGACCTCGAGGTTCTCTTCGCTCGACGCGACGATCAGCGAATTCGACGCGACGTCCGGCGCGACCGACACCGCATCAGACGGCGTCTGCGATGTTCCGAGCGACGTCGCTCGATCGCGCATCAACTGCTGAATGCGTGGCGCAATGGTTTCCGCGCGCGCTGCCGCGAGCGGAAGCACGTGGACACCAACTGCCGGATTCGACGGAATCTCTTCGAGTCGTGCCGCGATTTGCCGCACGAGCGCCGCATCCTCTGGGCCACCCGCAACCAACAGCGCGTTCGTTCGCGGATCAGGAAGAACCAGCGGCTTTACGCGCTTCGCGACTTCCGGTGAGAGTTCTGCAAAGCGTCGATCGAGAATCTGCTTGATCGCCGCCGCGAGGCGTTCGATGTTCGCTTTACCGACAGGAACCACTTCGACGCCCGACTCTTCGAGCGATTCCGCAACGTCGAGATCCGCGACAAGCGAGCGCACGACATCAAACGCATCAGCGCCTGCAGCCACGAGCAATTGATTCGTGCGGTCGTCGGCCGCGATCGTCGTTCGCTCAAGATCTGCTGTCTCTGGATTCGCACGCTTCAAGCGATCAACGCGCGCATCCATCATGCGCTGCAAAATCGCAGCGAGTCGTGGCGCGCTTGCGTTCTTGAGTTCGATGGTGCGAATCTCGCGAATATCTGGCGCAACCTTCTGGTCGAGACTCTTCAACAGTTCCTCGATGACCGCGAAACTTCGCGCGCTCGTCGAAACAACAATCGAGTTCAATCGTTCGTCCGGAATGACACGCACGCGATCTTCGGCGCGAATGGTCTTCGCAGCGAACTGCTGATCGAAGAGTTGCACGAGCAGCGGCCCGATGCGTGACGCACTTGCATTCTCGAGTGGGTAGATCCGAACGAGCGCGCCGGGTGCCGCGGCCTCGGTATCAAGACTCTTCAAAAGCTCGCTGACGATCTCGAGATTCTGCGTGCTTCCGACGAGGACGAGCGAGTTGGTCGTCGCGTCT
>JAIYCA010000253.1 GCA_027488265.1 Planctomycetaceae bacterium | reverse complement strand
TTCGATGCACGGCTCCGCACGGCGGGTAAGTCGTTTGACGAAGAGACGGGGGCCAGCCGCGCCGCGCGTATCGATCCTCGCGCTGCGCGCATCGATCCTCGCGATGCGCTTCCCGCCGTCATGCGCGGCGCTGAGATTGAAACTGTGGATCTCACGCGAGCCCGCAAGAACACGCGCGGCGGAGGTTCGCGATGATTGCGCTCCTCGCCCAAGCAGCACCAGCACTCGACTCCTTCAATCCGATCGGCGTCCTTGAGGATGCGTCGAAGAACGTGCCGGGCTTCGAGGGCGGGCTCTCGAGCGCACTGAACATCGTCTTGTTGCTGACGGTCCTGACCGTCGCGCCTGCGATTCTCATCCTCTGCACGTGCTTCACGCGCATGGTGGTGGTGCTTGGCCTCCTGCGTCAGTCGCTCGGAACGCAAACGCTGCCGCCGTCGCAAGTCATCGTCGGGCTCTCGGTGCTTCTCACCGCGGTCGCCATGGCGCCGACGTTTGGGCGCATGTGGGACGAAGGCCTCGGACCGTACGCGCGTGGCGAGCAGAAAGACCAAATGGTCGCGTGGGAAGGCGCGAAGAAGCCGCTCCGCGAATTCATGATCGCGCAGATCGAGGCAACGGGCAACGTGCCGACCGTGATGATGATTCTCGAGCATCGCGGCGTCGACACGAGCGAACCGGAGCAGTTGACGTGGGAGAAGGACGTCGACCTCTTGACGTTGGTTCCGTCATTCGTCCTCTCCGAACTCAAGACGTCGTTTCTCATCGGTTTCCGCATCTATCTCCCGTTCCTCGTGATCGACATGGTGATCTCGAGTCTGCTTGTTTCGATGGGCATGATGATGCTTCCGCCAGTGCTTGTTTCGCTGCCGTTCAAGTTGCTGCTCTTCGTCCTCGTCGACGGATGGACGCTTGTCGCAGGCTCGCTGCTTACCGGCGTCATGGCGCCACTTGGAGGTGGATGATGGACGGCATGCTCGACGTACAAGCGCTTGATGTGGTGCGCGAGACGTTTCTCCTCATCCTGCTCATCTCGGCACCCATTCTCGTGGTTGGTCTCGTGGTCGGTCTCGTGGTGAGCATCTTCCAAGCGGTGACGCAGATTCAAGAGCAGACGCTCGTCTTCGTGCCCAAAATCCTCGCAATGGTCGCTACGACCGTTGCGCTCTTCTCTTGGATCGCGATGAAGTTGATGGAGTTCTCTGCGGAAATGTTCATGTGGAGCCCAGTCACAGGGACGTGACGGGCACGTGACGGGCACGAGACGGGCACGACACGGGCACGAGACGGGCACGAGACGGGCACGACACGCAACACACACCTCGCACGATGTCTTCGATCGACGCACTCTCCCAACACCTCGTTCCTGCAACACTCGTTGTTGCGCGGGTTGGTGGCGTCGCGATTCACGGGCCGATTCTCTCGTCGCCTGCGATTCCGTTGCGCATCAAGGGACTTCTGGTCGCAGCGCTGGGATTGGCGGTGTATCCATCGGTCGCGAGCACCGCGACGATGCCTCATGAAATCTCGCTCGGCGCAGCACTTCCGCTCCTCGTGATCGAGATTGGAATCGGCGCCTTCATCGGATTCATGGCATCGCTGCCGCTGCTTGCCGCGCAGTTCGGTGGCTTGGCGATGGGCCAGCAAATTGGGCTTGGTTTTGCGCGGTTTTACAACCCCGCGATCGGTGAAGAATCCGACGCGCTTGAGCAGATTCTGTTCTTCCTCACGCTCGCCACGTTCCTTTCGCTCGGCGGACTTGAGTCGATGTTCTCTGCGGTCGTCGGCAGTTTCGCCACGATTCCCGCGGGAGCTGTCCCCGCGATGCTCGCAGGCGAAGGCGGATCATCGCCGATTGCGGTGTTCACGGGCGGAATGTCCGCTGCGTTTGAACTCGGACTGCGCGTGGCCGCGCCGCTCCTTGCGATTGTTTGCCTCGAAACCGTGGTGATGGGTTACCTCTCGAAGAGCGTGCCTGCGCTCAACGTGATGTCGATCGGGTTTCCGCTGCGCATTGTCGTTGGCCTCGGCGTGATCGTGGCATCGCTCGCGGCCATCGATGAAGCGCTCGTCGATGGAACCACAGGTGCGATTGAATCGCTCCTTGTTGCAACCACCTCCGAAGCGGCGACTGCCGGGGGAGGTGCCTGATGTCAGAGGATCTCGGCGAACGTACCGAAGACGCAACCCCAAAGAAGCGGCGGGAAGCACGCGAAGAGGGCAACATCGCGCGCTCGAATGACGCCGCAAACGCGATTCTCCTCCTCGGCGCGATTCTCGTGCTTGCTTCCTCGATGAAGCCGTTCCTTGGGACGCTCGCAGCGCTTCTTGAGAAGTCGCTTGCGGGCGACGCGATTGGTTCTGGCATCCGCGTCGAAGAGATCGCGCCGCTTGTCATTCCGATGGCGGTTGAAGGCGCATGGGCGGCACTCCCGGTCATCGTCGGCGCCACAGCGCTCGCAATTCTTGCACATCTCTGGCAAGTCGGCTTCCTCATCACGACGAAGCCGCTTGAGCCGAAGTTCGAGCGGCTCGACCCGACGAAGGGATTCGGTCGCATCTTCGGCGCACAAGGCGCGATCAAGACGGCGATGGACGTGCTGAAAGTGGCGCTCGTCGGTTGGATCGCATGGAGTTTGACGGTCGGCGTCTTGCCGCAAATCGTCGCACTGCCGGAGTTCGGTGTCCTCCGCGGATTCGAGGAGATCGGCGCGATCGGCCTCAATCTCGCGGTCCAGATTGGTTCCGCGCTGCTTGTCCTTGGCCTTGCGGATTACGGCATCCAATGGTTCAAGCACGAGCGGGATCTGCGCATGACGAAGCAGCAGGTGAAAGAGGAGTTCAAGGAGTCGGACGGTAACCCTGAAGTGAAGCGCCGTCGCATGCAGATTGCGCGACAACTCGCGATGCAGCGATTGCAGACGTCGGTTCCAAAGGCCGACGTGATCGTGACGAACCCTGAACACATTTCGGTCGCGATTCAATACGACCCTACGACCATGCAAGCGCCGCGCATCGTCGCGATGGGCGCCGACAATCTCGCGATGCGCATTCGGCAAATCGCCACAAAGCACGGCATTCCGATCGTCGAGCGCAAGCCGCTCGCCCGAGCGCTGTATGCCAACGCCAAGGTTGGGCAAGAGATTCCTGCGGACCACTACAAGGCGGTCGCTGAAATCCTTGCCTATGTCTACCAACTGAAGGGGAAAGCGGTCGCGTGACGTTGACCGCAACGATGAACGGCCGCACTTGAAGTTCACCGCACCTGAGATTCACCGCGCGGCATGTGAAAGAGTACAGAACGAACCAGGGCACCAACTATGGCACGAGCGAACGCAGCCCCAGCAACCGATGGCATTCCGCCGATCTTCCACACGATCGCGCGCAACAGCCACCTCATCGTTCCGATCTCGTTCCTCTTGCTGGTCGCGGTCCTCGTCGTCCCGCTGCCGACGACGGTGCTTGACCTCTTGCTCTGTATCAACATCGCGATCGGCGCGATCGTCTTGATGACGACGATCTACATGCGGAAGCCGCTTGATTTCAGCGTGTTTCCCGCACTGCTCCTCGGAACCACGCTCTTCCGACTCGTGCTCAACGTCGCTTCCACGCGACTGATTCTCTCCATCGATTCGAAGGATCCGTCGACCGCGACCGCCGCCGCTGGCCACATGATTCAAGCGTTCGCGAACTTCGTCGCCGGCTCGAATGCTGTCGTCGGCGCGATCATCTTCGTCATCCTCGTGATCGTGCAGTTCGTCGTGATCACCAAGGGTGCCACGCGCATGTCGGAAGTTGCCGCGCGATTCACACTCGACGCGATGCCAGGCAAGCAAATGGCGATCGATGCGGATCTTTCCGCAGGCACCATCGATGAAAAGACCGCGCGCGAGCGCCGCGACGAAGTCTCTCGCGAGGCCGATTTCTACGGCGCGATGGACGGTGCTTCGAAATTCGTCCGCGGTGACGCGATTGCCGGCATCATCATCACGCTGATCAATATTGTCGGCGGTTTCGCCATCGCGAAGTTCCAACTCGGGTGGACCGCATCCGACGCGATGAAGACGTTCATGCTTCTTGCGATCGGCGACGGCCTCGTCTCGCAATTGCCGGCATTCCTGGTGGCGATCGCTTCCGGTCTCATCGTCGCGCGTGCTGGCGGCGGCAAGACGGTTGGTGAGGAAATCCCGAACCAACTCGCCTCGCAGCCGATGGCCCTCTACCTGATCGCGGGCTTCCTCTGCATGCTCGCATTCACGCCGCTTCCAACGGTGCCACTCGTCGGCGCAGCGCTCTTCCTCGCGGGAACGGCCTACGCCATGCAATGGATGGCGAAGAAGCGGGGGATTGGCGAAGCGATGCGGGCTCGCGACGAGGCCGCGCGCAAGCCGGTCGAGCCGCCGAAGGTCGAGGAACTCCTCTCGGTCGACACGCTTGAACTTGAGGTTGGTTACGGCGTGGTTGGCCTCGTCGACGCCTCGCGCGGCGGCGACCTCCTCGACCGGATCGCGGGGATTCGCCGTCAACTCGCGACGGAACTCGGCTTGGTCATGCCGTCGGTTCGCATCCGCGACAACATGCAACTCGACCCGAACGAGTACCGCGTCAAGATCCGCGGCGCGGTCGTGGCGACGGGCATGGTCTACCCAGAGCTCCTCATGGCGATGGACTCAGGCTTCGCCCACGGGCAGCTTGAGGGCATTCAGACGAAGGAACCCGCCTTTGGCCTTGAGGCGACCTGGATCGAGCGTTCGCTCCGCGATCGCGCTGAGAGTTCAAATTGGACGGTCGTCGACGCGACGAGCGTCTTGGCGACGCACCTCGCGGAACTCGTCCGCCTCCACGCCGACGAATTGCTCACCCGCGAAGAGGTTTCGAACCTCATCGCGCAACTCAAGCAGAAGACGCCAAAGCTCGTCGAGGATCTGATCCCCGCGATCGTCAAGCCGAGCGACCTCCAGAAGATCCTTCAAGCGCTCCTCCGCGAGCGCGTTGCGATCCGCGACTTGGAGACCGTGGTCGAGACGCTCGCCGAGTGGATTCCGCACACGAAGGACCACGATGTGCTGGTCGAATACGTGCGAAACGGCCTCCGCCGCGCCATTTGCGCCCAGTACAGCGAGGTCGATGAACGCGGCCGCGCGCGACTCCGTTGCGTCACGATGGATCCAGCGCTTGAGGACACGATTTCGGGCTACATCGATCGCAATCCGTCTGGCACGACCTTCACCATTCCGCCGCAACTTGCAAACCGCATCGCGCGCTCGGTTGCCGAGACGGCTCGGCCACTATCCGACGCCGGTCGGCGCATCGTGGTTCTCGCGTCGCCCTCGGTGCGCGCTCAGGTGCGGCAGATCCTCGAGCCGCACATTGCGGAGTTCGCGGTCCTCGGGTACAACGAGGTGGTTCGAGGAACCGATGTCGAAAGCGTCGGGCTCGTTCAGCTCACTGCTGCCCCCGTCCCACAAGCGGCAGGCGCGGCCTGAACGAATCCGGATTGCGTCCGCGTTGAGTCCACGTTGCGTCGACCCTGTGTTCACCATGGATCAACCATGTGTCAACCGTGGGGCGACTTCGTGTGACGTCCACGTTGTGCGCGATCGTTGTGCGCGCCTGAAACAAAGGTCCCTCCATATTGGTTGTTGGGGAGTGCGTGTGCTTTGGAGCGATCCGACAGGAGGTCGGACGCCTGAAGATGCGAGGATCACCGCCCGCATCGAGTGAGCTGTGGCGACGGCCGCGAATGCCAGGAGGGCAGCTTTGAAGCTCAAGACCTATCAGGCTTGGACCATGTCGGAAGCGCTTGCCTTCGTGAAGAAGGACCTTGGCGCGGACGCGGTCATCCTGCACACTCGAACCTTCGAACGCGGTGGATTCTTCGGATTTGGCCGGAAGGCGGTCGTCGAGATCACGGCGGCGCGTGCGGCGGATATGCCCAAGGGCGAGCAGGTTCTCGGCGAAGGTGAGAAGAGTGACGCATCAACGTCCGAACGTCGTGGCGCACCGAGAGTGTTCAAGTCTGCAACGCTTGCAGGGCCGAGTGCGTCGGTTGCGTCTACCGGCAACGCCTCGAACGGGTCTGCCGCTGCAAGCACATCGCTCGCCGCGCGGGCAGCTAAGAACGAGGTCGTGCAACTTTCCGCAGCGGCTCGCGCGTACGGCGCAGCGTCGCAAACTGGCAATGCTGGAGTTGCACGTAGTGGAACTCGGGGCAATGCCGCGAACGTGGGCAGTGCATCGGGAGCCAGCGTGCATTCCGGCATGCATCCCGTCATGAACACAGGCATGCCACTCGATATGGATGCCGAACGCGAGAAGACGCGTCGGCTCGCACAGGCGATGGCCATTCAGTTGGAGAAGCAGACGAGCGAGCGCGCGAACGCGGCGCGCAACGAGCGCGCAACAGGTGCCGCCGCGCGCGCAACAGGTGCCGCTGCACGCGCGGGCGAATCCGCTTCCAAGCCGGCGAGCGCCTTCGGTACACCCTCCGCTGCGCGCATCACTTCCCCTGAAAGTGGAGTTGTGACAACCGAGCCCGTTGGCCCAGCACAGCGATTCGTGTTGGTGCCTGAAATTCGAGTGATCGGCGCGAACAGTGGTGGCGCGGGCGCGACAGTCGCGCGCTTGCAGACGATTGTGGTTCCTGCATCGCAGGTCGCGTCAGCGTCAACCGTGTCGGCTTCGTCAGTCTCTGCTTCTGAAGTGTCAGTATCGGTGGCGGCACCGCACGCGGATGTCGTGCCGGCTGCGAGTCACACTTCGCAAGCCACAGTGTCTCGAACGGCTGACATCGCAGAACCCACTCCGGCAACAGAGCGTCGGGAGTTGGACACGATTTCCGCGTTTGTCGGTCGCTTTCTGCACGATGGAAATAGCGAATCCCGAGGAGCGAGCGTCGAGACGAAACCTCACGCAACAGGCGCACGCGCAACCGAGCAGCGCCTCGCTTCCGCGGCAGCCGAGAAAGCGCCGCGAGCCTCCGAAACCACGCGCGTTGCCCTCAACGCATCGTCCCATGCACGCCCCGCGACGCTCGAAGCGGCGTACGCGCAACTCATCGAACAAGAAGTCGCGCGCGAACTTGCGGATCGCATTCTCGCGAAGGTCGAATCTGAACTCGCCGACGCAATTGATGCAGGCGCGACACCCTCCGCAAGCATCGTGCGCGAAGCGATCGAACGAGAAATCGCAGCATTGCTTCCTGCAGACTCGGAAGACGGGTTCCGCTTCGAGTCGGCGATGCGGGCTGCTCACACGCGTGCGGATGGCCGTGGCCACGCGGGCTCCGCTCGTCGCATCGCGTTTGTCGGACCGACGGGCTTCGGAAAAACCACGACGCTCGCGAAGATCGCAGCCCAGCTTTCCTTGAAGCGCGGCCTCAAGGTGGGCATTGTTGCGGC
>JAIYCA010000185.1 GCA_027488265.1 Planctomycetaceae bacterium | reverse complement strand
GACATGCCGCACAACCATCCGTTCCGCGCCGTGGTCTACTCGGGCACGCACGACAACGAGACGACCGAGCAGTGGTGGCGTTCTCGCAACGCTGCGGAGAAGGCGCGATTCCGCGCCTTTGCGGGCGACGGACCGGTCCACGAAGCGATGAACCGCATTGTGCTCGCTTCACCCGCGGCACTTGCGGTGCTGCCGATGCAGGACCTTCTCGGGCTCGGCCGCGAGGCGCGTATGAACCTTCCCGGCACGGCGACGGGGAACTGGAAATGGCGCATGCTGCCTGGCGCCGCATCCAAGCGGTTGGCCGCGCGATTGCGCGCCATGATCGACGCTTCCGGCCGCGTGTAGTGGGCTGATTCGCCCTCCAAACTCGGCCGCCGAATCCACTATTCTTCCGCGAATGGCCGCGAAGAAGTCGAACAAGCGTTCTCTTGCAAACACAGCTCCTGCTGCGCACCGCCGCACGCTTGTGCCAGCACCTCTTACGCCAGAGGATGCGCGCGCACAGCTTCGCGAACTCGCGATGAATCTCTGGTGGAGTTGGAACGAGATCGCGCGACGGCCGTTCGCAGCACTTGATCCGGTGTTGTGGCACGCGACGAAGCACTCGCCGCTTGCGACGTTGGTCCACGCCGGTCCAGCGACGATCGAAGCGGCATGCGCAGAGCCAGGTTTTCGCCTCGCACTCGCCGACGCGCGCGCGGCACTGACGGAGGCGATGTCAGCACGTACGTGGTGGGACGACGCGCACGCAAAGGCGAAGCCAGGAACACAAATCGCCTACTTCTGCTCGGAGTATGCGATCCACGAAAGTGTGCAGCAGTACTCGGGTGGTCTTGGTGTTCTCGCGGGAGATCACCTCAAGAGTGCGAGTGATCTTGGCGTGCCACTTGTCGCGGTTGGCCTCTACTACCGACACGGCTACTACATCCAGCAGTTTGCCGACGACGGCAGCACGAAAGTGCTCTACCCGGTCTACGACCGCGCCACGATGCCTGTCGTCGAAACGGGAGTTTCGATTGAGTGTCCGATCGGTGATCGCCATGTGCGTGCGAAGGTCTTGCGCATGGATGTTGGGCGCACGCGCGTCTACTTGCTCGACGCAGATTTGGCGGAGAACGCGCCCGAAGATCGCCTTCTCACGGAAGGGCTCTACAAGGGCGAACCGGATCTTCGGATGCGTCAACAAGTGTTGCTCGGCGTTGGCGGCATGCTCGCGCTGCGCGCTGTGGGAGTCGCGCCGACGAAGATTCACTTGAATGAAGGGCACGCCGCATTTGCGGCAATTGCGTTGCTGGCAGAGTTCCGCGCACAAGGTTTGTCGCACGAAGCGGCGATCAGGCGCGTCCGCGAGCGAACGGTGTTCACGACGCACACGCCTGTTGCGGCTGGCCACGATCGATATGGCGTCGACATGGTGGCAGCTGCGCTGCGTGAAACGCTCGCGAAGGGCGGCATTTCGCGCGCGGAACTCGAAGCGCTTTCGCGCGAGCGACCGGAAGACGCAAAAGAACCCGTTTGTATGACGGTGCTGTGTTTGAAGCTCGCGGAGAAGGTGAACGGCGTTGCGAAGTTGCACGGCGTGGTGAGCCGTGAGATGTGGAAGTCGGTGTACGGCGCGAAGAAGGCGAAGGATGTTCCGATTGGTCATGTGACGAACGGCATTCATGTCGCGACGTGGCTCGATCCGCGCGCTGCGGAGTTCTGGCGTACGGCCTGTGGCTTCGATCCGCGCGCAGCAACGGCGCGCAACAAGGGTTGGAAGCGTGCGGAAGGCGCGGATCCTGCAGCGTTTTGGGCGATGCGCACGACACTTCGCACATCTCTCGTGCGATTTGCGCGCGAACGCCTCGCGCGTGCGGCCGAGCGCCGTGGCGAAGGCCCGACGGCGATCGACGAGATGCTTCGTTCGATGGATCCAAACGCGCTCACGATCGGTTTTGCGCGGCGATTCGCGACCTACAAGCGCGCGCCGCTGCTCTTCACCGACGTCGATCGACTTGCAAAGATTGTCGGTGATGCAAAGCGTCCCGTGCAGTTCATCTTTGCGGGCAAGGCGCACCCACGCGATCTCGGCGGACAGGCGTACGCGCGCAAAGTGTTCGAAATGACGCGGCATCCAGCGCTGCGCGGGCGCGTCTTCCTGATCGAGGAATACGACATGGAAGTTGGGCGCGCGCTTGTGTCCGGCTGCGATGTGTGGCTCAACAACCCGATTCGTCCGCACGAGGCGAGCGGCACGAGCGGCATGAAGTGCCCGATGCACGGTGGCATCAACTGCTCGATTCTCGACGGTTGGTGGCCCGAAGGCGTCGTTGGTCTTGATCCGACGGCACGCGGCGTAAAGGGCATGATCGCAAGCAACGGTTGGGCGATCGGTCGCGCGGATGATGAAGCGTTCAACGAGGCCGATGCACATGGCGCTGGTGAAGCGCGCGATTTGCGCGATGCGGCGTCGTTGTACGAGTTGCTCGAGAAGTCGATCGTCGCGGAGTTCTACGACCGTGGCCGCGATGGACTTCCGAAGAAGTGGATCAAGCGTGCGTTGACGAGCGCAGCAACGGTGCCAGACTTCTTCTCAACCCATCGCATGGTGGCGGAGTACGTCGATCGCGCGTACGTGTCTTGAGCGGTCGTGGCGTTGTCTTCGCGGTCGCCGCTGCGGCGGCTCCCTCTGGTTGTGCCCTTCGGAGTGAATCCTCAGGGCACTGGGGTGTTTATTGTGATTCGCGGTCGCCGCTGCTGCGGCGACCTTCCGCGTGAGCTACACCAGAGCGAGCAAGTTGCGAACGTTTGGATTCGGTAGCAACAGAGTGAGCGAAAGCGAAGCGAGTCGCGAACGCTCCTCCACGCGAAGCAGGTTGCGAGCGCGCAAGTTTGTCGCGGTCGCCGCTGCGGCGGCTCCCTCTGGTTGTGCCCTTCGGAGTGAATCCTCAGGGCACTGGGGTGTTTATCGTGATTC
>JAIYCA010000069.1 GCA_027488265.1 Planctomycetaceae bacterium | reverse complement strand
CGCTTTCGCTTGAAGGCGGGGGCGCTTTCGCTTGAAGGCGGGGGCGCTTTCGCTTGAAGGCGGGGGCGCTTTCGCTTTGCCGTTTACAGGATGAAGCTGCATTCTGGGTCGGATACCCGCTGGCAAGATCCGTGCGGAGCGAGGCGGTCAGGCTACTATGGCCGCCATGCCGGGCCCCAAGGGCGACACTGTCGATGTACCAATTGAGAGCGGTGCGATCCGCGCGGAGTACGACCGCGAACTCGCGGCGTGGCTCCGTCGACGCCTTGGCTATCTCTGTATCGCGATCGTGATCTTCCAGTTGATCTCGACGGGGCTTCTCGTCGCGTTCGCGATGGGTGCAGTCACGTCGAATCCCGAACCAGAGCGCGCGCCAACACCGATTGAGCGACGCGCGATGCAGGCCGAGCGCCGCGCCGAAGCAGGACTCGCACCACGACCGGGAGATGAGCGTGCGCGTGCGATCGCTGCGGAGATTCAGGAGCGCGAAGATCGCGCACGCCAAGCCGAACGCGGACGCGAAGCCGTTGTCTCGACGCTCGACATCCTCAACACGATGGTGAAGGATGCCGCGCAAGGACTCACCGAGGGTCGCCGCGAACGACGCGCCGCGGCGCCGATGCGACCGATGGATCGTTGGTATCTCGACGAACCCGCTGCGACGGAGATCGTGACCGCTGCAGATAAGCCTTCGTTTGGTTCCGAAGCGAACCCGAGCGATGGCGAGAGTGCGTCGGCGAGCGCGCAAGCCGATGGACAATCAACCGATCAGGCCAATGCGCAGATTGATGGCACGGGCGAGAACGCTGCGCAGCGTGGCTCGAGACGTACGTCCAGTGCTTCCCTGAACGGCAACCCGAATGACGATTCGTCCAACGAAAATGATGCGCTCTCGGAAGAAGAAGCGGGTGATCTCGCCGCTGCAGCGCCAGCCGTTGAAACCATCCTCCCGTGGTGGGGCTTCGTTGGGCTCAGCCTGCCAACGTTCCTTGTTGTTGGCTGGTTTGGCCTCGTGGTGCGTCGACAACTGCAAACGCACGCAGAGTTCGTCGCCGCCGCATCGCGGATGATTCTCATCCTCGGCTTGATCACGTTCGTGTTCGAAGCCGCGCTGATCATCGCGATTCCCGGCGTCCCCGCGACGCCGCTGCTCTCGATCTTCTTCTGGCACGCAACCGCCTCGCTCTTCCTTCCGTGGTCCTGGCGTGAGTCGCTCAAACCGATCGTGCCACTGCTCGCGGGCTGGTTGTTGCTTTCGTTAGGCCTTGCCGTCCAGCAAAACGCGTGGCTCCCGCTCGTCCTCAAAGTTGTGGCAGTCCCCTTCATCTTTGCGCCTGCACTGCTGCTCTGTTACGTGCGACTTCAGTGGCATCAAAGCAAGTTCAAGACTGGTTTCGTCGGACGTCGGTTCCTCGAGATGCGCCGCGAGTATCAGCAGGCGCGTGCGGTGCATGAATCGCTCTTCCCGAAGCCCTTCTCGACGGAATGGATGCGATTCGATTTCGGCTATCGACCCGCGGCTGAAATCGGCGGCGACTTCATCCACGCCTGGATTGGCGAAGATGAGCGTTTCTACCTCACGCTCATCGACGTGACAGGCCACGGACTTGCGAGCGCGATGAGCGTCGCGCGTATTCACGGCGAAATCGAGCGACTGCGTGACGAACACCCTGATGAAGGGCCCGCGAAACTTCTCGCACGCCTCAATCGCTACTTCCATCGCTTGCTCGCTCGCCACCGCCTCTACGCGACGGGCATCCTTCTCACGATCGATCCGCGCACCGGCGAACTGCGCTACGCAAGTGCCGGTCACCCGCCGATTTTCCTTCGTTCGAAAGGCGATGTGACGGAGCTTGCGTCCACCACGTTCATGCTCGGCGCCGTTGACAATGAAGTGTTCGGCGAAGACGAAGTGACGCTGCAACTCAACGAGCGCGACACGCTCATTCTCTTTACCGACGGCGCGTACGACGCGAAGAATCCGCGCGGCGAGCGCTTCGGCCTCGAACAACTGCGCGACACGATCGCACGCCCTGTTGCGCCGCCGAAGTGGACGCAGTTCTTGATGCGGCTCCTCGAAACCTATGAAGCCGGCGTGGCGGAAGATGACCTCCTCATTGCAGAAATCACGCTGCTGCAGCGGCGATCGATCTCACATGTGACGGGCGATCCTCTGCCTCTCTCGCGCGCCTATGCCGAGATGGGGGAAGAGTCTTGAGCGCTGCGCGAGCAGGCGACTCAACGGGTGCTTCCGACACTCAACCTTCGCTTTCCAACGCTCGGATGCGAGAGTTGCTCACGCGGGCCGTGCGCATGGCGTCGCGTGGCCACGGTGGCGCTGAACCAAACCCGATGGTTGGTTGCGTGATTGCCGACCACGACGGCCGCGTGATCGCAGATGGGTATCACCGTCGTTGTGGTGGCCCGCATGCCGAAGTTGATGCGCTGACCGCAGCAGGCGCGCGCGCACGTGGCGCAATTGCGCTCGTCACGCTCGAACCTTGCAATCATCACGGCCGCACTGGGCCGTGCAGCGAAGCGCTTGCGGATGCGGGCGTTGCGGAAGTGATCTACGCCGTCGGCGATCCGAATCCGCTCGCAAAGGGCGGTGCCGAGCGACTGCGTGAACGCGGCATTCGCGCATTCCATGTGCCGCATGCAGCCGCCGATGAACTCGCGCTCCCCTTTCTGAAACGTGTTCGCACAGGTTTGCCGTGGATCTCCGCAAAGTGGGCCCAGTCGATCGATGGCGCCGTTGCGCTTGCGAACGGCGACAGTCAGTGGTTGAGCGGTGCGCGCTCGCGCCGCATGGTGCATCGTGAGCGAGGTCGCGTCGATGCGATTCTCACGGGAATCGGGACGGTGCTCGAGGACGATCCGCGGCTCACCGCGCGCGACGTACGCGTCGTGCGGACGCCACGACGCATCGTGTTCGATCCTGATGCGCGCACGCCACTCGATGCAAACGTGCTCCAGTCCCCCACGGATGGCGCGCAGAATCCCACCGCGCACACCGCGACGATACTCGTCGACTTGAGTTCATCGACCGACACTGCGTTCCTGCGTCGCGTCGAGGCGCTTACTGCGCGCGGCGCGACGATCGTGCCGCTTGGTCGAGGCGGCACCATCGAGCCCGCGCTTCGTGCCTTGGCGCGCGAGGGCGTTGCAACGGTACTCGTCGAATCTGGCGGCGGACTTGTTGGACGCCTGCTTCGAGAAAATCTCCTCGACGAAGCGTGGGTGTTTGTGGCGCCGCTGTTGGTTGCCGACGATGTCGCACGACGCAGCGCACGCGG
>JAIYCA010000370.1 GCA_027488265.1 Planctomycetaceae bacterium | reverse complement strand
GGTCGGTGTCTTTGCCGCATTCACCAAGCATCAGCGTTCTGTGAAACTTGAAAAAAAAAGGAGTTCGCGCGCAGAAGACGCCATCGCCCTTGCTCTTCCCCTCGGCAGGGAAACACCTGCCAAGTACCTGTCATTCAATCCGTGTCCCCAATCCCGCTCAAGCCAAAGAGCTCGGGCAATTCCCTTCGAGGAGAGAACAATGAAGACTGCCATGATCGCTGCCGCAACCCTCGCGGCCACCTCCGCCGCCTCTGCTGCTCTGACCGGTTGGTCGGTCACCTCCACCGCCGTCTCGAGCGGTGGCCAGAGCCTGATCCGTTACGAAGTCTTCGGAACCTTCAACGGTGGAACCGACACGCTTCTCAACGTGTTCAACTTCGGCGCCTCTGGGAGCGGCCAAGAAGACTGGTACGGCGGTTTCTGGCACAAGGACAACTCCGATTACAACGGTGGCGTCCTTTCGCAGCAGTACGGCACGTGGGCTCCGCAGCTCACCGGTGGCGCAGCCACCAACCGTCCGTTCGACTCGTTCCTCCTCATCGGTGGAAACCCGCTCGGTACGAACACGACCAACGCCGACCCCTCGTGGAACTCGGGCGGCTCGGGCTCGCACGCCGGCAGCGCCAGCGGTTGGTCGCGCGCTGACCTCGTGAACAGCGGCACCATCGGCTGGTTCAATTCGTCGCCGCCGAACCTCCAAGGCCGCGTCGGCACCGCGCCAAACACCGCAACCCAAGTCAAGATCGGCCAGTTCATGCTCTCGGCCGGCCATGAGACCCGCACCTACACCCTCACCGCCGGTTACAACAACGGCACGGGTGGCGCGGTTCAGTTCTTCACGGGCACCTTTGTGCTCCCAACGCCGGGCGCGATCGCCCTCCTCGGTTTGGCTGGCCTCGCCCGACGCTCGCGTCGCTGATGAAGGTCTTGGTCAACCCCGCCGGTCGGCGGTTCAGGCCTGACTCAAGAGAAGTCGCAGCGAGCCGGATGCATCAGCATCCGGCTCGTTGCTTTTTGCATTTGCTTGCGTCATCCATGGAGCGGAGTTCGACACTGCGTCGCGACTTTCACGCAGAAAACAAGTGCAATTCGGCCCGCAGCACCTACAAAGTCCCACCGCGATGCGATCTCCAAGCAACACCCGCGGTGCTTGAGGTCTCGTATGGCCACGAAACTCAATTGTGAAACGCGCAGCGGGACTGCTGTCATAAGTCATTTTGCAGCACAGACTTCGGCGAGAGAACTCTCGGACTTTGCGTCCTATTTGGGGAAGATGAAGGGGAGGTGTTTTTCCGCAATTCGTGATCGTGGTCGCTTGACTCACTTGCGAATCGGGACATTCTCATCGGCGAGGGCTTGCTCAGCGCGTCAGCGTGGGGCTTGCATGGGAATTCGAGCTTGGTCCACAAGCTCATGAGCTGGGAAGCTCAAAAGGGACTGTCTTGCGGTGTCCACCGTTCGACAGTGTGCGTGAACATTCCGGTTCCACGTTGTGTGGAACTTCCTGTCCCCGCCGGTGACTGTGTCCATTTACACCGGCTCCCTGTGTGTCCTGTCCCCCTTTCCCATCAGGAGTGAGATCATGAAGTTTGTTGCTTCGATGGCCCTTGCGGCCGCTGTGTCCTCGGCTGCTTCGGCGACCTTTGTCGAGTACGTCGTTACCAAGACTTCGACCACGAATAGCGGTACGGCTCTGGACGTCTACACCGTCTGGGCGCGCTTCAACGGCGCGACCGACACCGTCCTCAACGCCTTCAACTTCAACCGCACCAGTGCTGCGCCAGCGAGCAATCCGTTCTACCACAAGGACAACTCGTCCTACAACGGCGGCATCCTCTCGACCGTCAACGGCACGTGGTCTCCGGGGCTCACCGGCTCGGCGACCCTGAACCGTCCGTTCGACTCGTACCTCACCATCGGTGGTCTCCCCACCGCCTTGAACACCACCAACGCTGACCCATCGTGGCCAGCAGCTGGCGGCGGTTGGAGCCGCGCTGACATCCCATCCGGCAACAACGTCGGTTGGTTCAACTCGTCGCCACCGAACCTCCAAGGCCGCGTTGGCGCTGCTGGCAACACCGCGACCGACGTCCGCCTCGGCCAGTTCGTGGTCGACGCGGGTGCAGACGGTGGTACGTGGAACCTCAAGATTGGCTACAACAGCGGCGTCTCTGGCGCTCCTGTCCAGTTCGCCGAAACGACCTTCAGCCTCCCAGCGCCAGGCGCCATCGCGCTCCTCGGCCTCGCTGGTCTCGCTGGCCGTCGTCGCCGCTAATTCAGCTACCGAGTAACAAGCTCGGGCGAGAGGGGCCTCGCCCCGATCTGAACTCCTCCACCCGCCGCAGGTCTCCTGCGGCGGGTGTGTTTTTGCCGCGGGTGATTCTCCCTGACTTGTGCACGTGGCAACGTTGTTGCCCCGCTACGCGGAGTGCGTCCGCAACCAAATTCTCAACCCTTCTCTCAACATTTCCGTTCGTTCCGCATCCTCGCAGGGAACCCACGCGATTTCGACGCGTAGCGACCTCGCCTTCAACGTGACGTCTTCGGTTGGCACAGCCACCCGCGAACGAAACTGCGAACGAAACCGATCGCAAAACTTGAAGGTCCGACATCCCTGAAGCACAAGACTACTTATTGGGTGGCCCCCGCAATGTGCGGAAAAACCTGCCCTCTTCTTCGTTTCCCCCAGTCTTGGGGGTATGTTAAAGAACCGTGCTCGCGAGGGCCCGCGAGCGTCACTCCAATTTGAAAGCGTCAATTTGGTGCCGCTGAAGTATTCAACGGCGAAACTGGTCCGCAGATCTCATCGATCGATCTGCACCGCAACTGAAAGTAGGAGCAACACGTGAAGACGAGCATGACCATCGGCGGCCTCCTCCTCGGCGGAATCGCCGTTTACCTCGGACAGGTTCAAGCGACTGCGATCCCAAGCGATGGCGGCACTGCGCAAGCGGGCCCCGATGTCATCGTCGGCGCAATCCCTGACATCGCTCGCTACACCCCAGGCACCTTTAACTCGGTGCAGTACGCGTCCTACGCGTTCGGCTCGACGAGTTGCAACATCGGCACGACCCAACTCCAGTGGCAGCCGAACCCAAGCAACCTTCACCCGACGATCCCGCAGAACATGTACCGCATCAAGAACGGTGCGATCGAGCAGATCGGTATGTCGTGGTGCAAGCACGGCTTCTGCGCTCTTCAGCAGACCCTCTGCGGCGCATGCACCCCAGCCGGATCGGGCTGCCCGACCGTCCTCGGCGTCGGCTGCTCCGATCCGTACACCGCAAGCCTCAACGGTACGCAAAGCGACCTTAAGAGCCGTGGACCGATCAATCCTTCGACCGGTGTCTTCAGCGGCACCTACACCGATCCAACGGCACCAGCAGCACTCCCAACGTCGCTCCGCGAGCGCGTGATGGTTGCGCGCAATGATCTTGACCCAGCACAAAACGCTGGCGCGATCTTCGTCACCGAGTGCCAGTACATCCACCCAGATGATGCGTCTTCGGGCAACGACAACAACAATGCCTCGTACCGTCTCGCAACGGTCGGCGCAACGTGGTCGACGACGCAGGGCTACCCGCTCACTCTCACGGGCGCAACGATTCAGCAGCAGCCCGCGATCTTCGCGTGGAAGGTCGCACACTCGGACGTCACCATTACCCCAGTTGACGTTGCGGGCGACGGACGCTTCCTCGTTGGCTCGCGCGCCATCGACAACGGCAATGGAACGTGGCGCTATGAGTACGCGATTCAGAACCTGAACTCAGACCGTGCGGGCGGCAGCTTCTCGATTCCACTCCCATCGGGAGCAGTTGTGACCGCTTCGAGCTTCAAGGGCCCCAAGTACATGAACGGCGAGCCCTACACCAACGCTGATTGGGCGGTCACCGTCGCCGACGGCATGATCACCTTCCAGTGCGAACCAAACACCAACGTGAACGCGAACGCGCTGCGTTGGTCAACCCTCTACAACTTCCGATTCACGTGCGACAAGGCTCCTGCCTCTGGAAACACGACTCTGGGCATGTGGAAGGCCGCAACCGCCGGCAGTCCTGCGACCTCAGTGTCTGTTGCGGCGACCGTCCCAAGCGGCCCACCAGCAATTCCTGGCGACCTGAACGGTGATGGCAAGGTCGACGCTGCCGACCTCGCAACGTTGCTCTCGTCGTGGGGCACCCCAGGTGCTGACCTCAACGGTGACAATGGAACCGACGCGAGCGATCTTGCAATTCTGCTCAGCAACTGGAGCTGATCTCCAGCCTGAGTACTGATCAAGAGAACACTTGAATCATTTCAGCGGAGGTCCTTCGGGACCTCCGCTGTCTTTTTCCGCACGATGACTGCCGTTTCCCAAGTCGTTTTCCCAAGTCGTTTTCCCAAGTCGTTTTCCCAAGTCGTCGCGCCGCGGAAAGAATCGAGGCACGAGAAGGCTGGGGCGACTTCACTCACCGATTCTCGTGCAGTATCACTTTTGGAGAATCTCGCAGCACCGTGCGTCACTTTCGCGAGTCACCGCGAACCTTGATTGCTCGGCTGTCGTGGAGGTTGTGTTCTCGGGCGATGAATGCCCCCTCTCATGCGAGCGAATCGCCTCTTCTTGTTGAATCCCGTGGAGTTTTCCAATCGAGGCCCGCAAGGGCCGTAGATTTCGACCGATCCACCGAACGTTTGCGTTCTTCACCCCCTGCAGTCTTTTTGTGCGACCACCTATGCGAAAGCACTTTTCCAAGTTTCTCCTCGGTTCCGTGCTCGGAACCGTCATCGCAAGTTCGCTCGCAACGCCGCTCTTTGCTTCGGAAGCTGCCCCTCCGAAGGGCGGCGTCGCGGTCCCTTCGGACGCGCCGATCAAGCCTCGACTCAAGAACGCTGATCTCGTGATCTCAGACCTCGCGCGCTTCTCAACCGCACGTATCAACGCTCCGACAGGCATCCCTGAGATCGTTGAGATCGTTGTGCCAGTCCGCGGCAAGCCAGAGACGCTCCGACTCTTGCGAACCTCGCTTCGCACCCCTGACGCGCGGATGCTGCTCGATCGTGGAAACGGCGTCTATGAAGAACAGCCGCTCCCGCCCTACCGCACCTATCGGGGCACCGTGACCTCGATTGGCCCGTCGTACGGGGCCTCTGTGGCCGCGTCCGTCATCGATGGGCAGCTTTGGGCGACGATTGATCTCGCGGATGACACCATTTTCGTCCAGCCCGCAACGGACTTTGATGCGTCGCTTCCCACGAGCGAGCACGTGATCTACTCGCACGGCGACGTCGTGCCCCGCGACTTCCATCGTTGCGGCAATGATGAAGTGAATCTCGCGAAACCCGATTGGATGCTTGGCATCCCCACCGATCCTGGGGAACTCCCTGGCGCAGGCGAGGTGGATCCTCTCGGAGGCGGAGGCGAGAGTTCTGACGGCGACGGCGGTGTCGCGGGTACCAACCCATACATCGCGGAGATCGCGTTCGACGCGGACTTCGAGTTCTTTCAAAGGAACGCGTCGAGCGCCGTCAACACAGTCAATGACATCGAGAACGTCATGAACTCTGTGTCTTTGGTGTACGACCGCGATGTCAACATCACGTACGAGTTGTCTGGCTTCGTGATTCGCACGAGTGCTGCAGATCCGTACACGACGACCGTGATGAACGATCTTCTCTGCGAGTTCCGAACCAAGTGGAACACGACGCCAGAGAGCCAGATTCAGCGCGATGTGGCCCAGCTTTTCACTGGAAAGACGATCACTGGGAACGTCATCGGTCTCGCGTGGCTTGGTGTGGTTTGCAACCAGTCAGGGACGGATTGCTCGGCCCCTGGCAATCTCGCGTATTCCGCGGTTGAGTCGCGCTTTACTGGCACGTTCGATTTCCGCGTTTCGCTTTCCGCGCATGAACTTGGTCACAACTGGCAATCGCAGCACTGTGACTCGTCCAATCCGTGCAACATCATGTGCTCGATCATCAACAGTTGCCAAGGAACGACCGGAACAAACCTCAAGTTCTCACCGACCGAGCAGACGCAAATCACCAATTTCCGAAACGCTGTGGCCTGCGATCCGGCATTGCCCTCGCCCATCACGCCGCCGTTCTCTGACAATTTCGATGCGTCGAGCGCGATCAATTCGACCAACTGGATCTTCTCGAAGGGTGCTGCGACCACAACCGCTGCGCTCGGCGAACCCTCACCGACGCGCTCACTGAATCTCGACGCGATCTCAAACTTGGAGTACGGCGACGATGAAATCCGCTCGAACTTCATTCTGCTTGGCGGAGTTTCGACCGCGTTCCTGACCTATTCGACGCAGCATCGCGGGGTCGAAGCGGGCAAGCAACTCATCGTGGAGTATCTCAACAGCTCGCAAGACTGGACGGTCATCAACACGATCACATCGGACGGAGTTGATCAGAGCACGTTCGTCGCGTGGCAGCACACGTTGCCCGCAAACGCGAAGCACAACAAGTTCCGCATTCGCTTCCGAACACTGGTCGACGCACAAGATGACGACTGGTTCGTTGATTCAGTCGGTGTTTCGACGGTGGTGTTGCCGCCCAACGACGAATGCAACGCCGCAACGTTGATCAGCGAAGGCTCGCTTCCGTTCGACACCACCAATGCTACGGCGAGTGCAGCGACGCTCCCCGTCTCTTGCGATGACGGAACCGGAACGCTCATGCAGAAGGACCTCTGGTACATCTTTACTGCAAGCTGCACAGGAACCATGACCGTGTCGACCTGCGGAACCGCCAACTACAACACGCGGCTCGCCGCGTATTCCTTGGCGTGTCCGCCGGTTGGTTCGCTGATTGCATGCAACAACGATGGCGCGGGATGTGCAGGATTCACCAGTTCGATGACGTTCCCCGTCGTCACTGGCAACAGCATCTTGGTGCGTCTTGGTGGAGTCAGCGGCGGTGGAACGGGCACGCTCAACATCACGTGCACTGCGACCGCACCGTGCACGGCAGACTTTGATGGCGACGGCGCTGTGGGCGCATCCGATCTCGCGGAAGTGCTCAACGCATGGGGCGGCCCCATCGCTGACTTGAATGGAGATGGCACGACCGATGCAGCCGACCTCGCCGAGCTCCTCGGCAATTGGGGCGACTGCCCGTAACGCTTCTCCCTGCAACATCCCCGCTCTGCGAACTGTGCAGTGGGTTCTTCAGGCCATCGATTTCGGCGCGTCGCAGGACGCGCCGATTTCTTTGGCCATGGCAGCAGTCGCATCGAAGGGATATAAACAGGGCGCGTGCCGCCTGAACTACCGACCGACCCGACGACAACATCGCCCGCCTCGCCAGACGGAGCGAAGCGGCTCCCACGAAGTTGGCTTGCCATCGCAAGTGCGACGATGGGAAGTGTTGCGCTGCTCACGTCGTGCTGCGGTGTCGGCCTCGCGGGCGCGCTCGCGATGATGCTCGGCATGATCGCGCTCGATCGCATTCGGAACGCGCAGCCGCCAATGCAAGGCCGCGGGCTTGCGTGGACAGGCATTGGGCTTGGCTTCGCGTCGCTCGCACTTTCGCTTGTCGTTGCGATCGGCCGATCGTCACTGCAAGACGAATGGAGTCGCGAGCTTGAGCGAGGAACCCGATCGACTTTCGCTGCACTCGATGAGCCGGGTGTAGAGGCCGCGATGCGCGTCTTGACGGCACCCGAAGGCAAGTCGCTCAATGCGGACGACGTGCGGTCCTTCGCAAGCGAAGCCTTCGCTCGGTACGGCGCGTTTGTTGGGTTCAGTGAGATTTCGAAGGACAGCGTGGGCCCGATCACGGGGCCGCAACGCGTGACCGTGACGGCCTCGTTTGAGTTTGAACGTGCGAAACTCCTTGGCTCCGTTGGATTCCGACTCGTGATGGGAACCGAGACGTTGGTACCGGAAGCGCGCGTCGAGTCGATCATGCTTGTCGACACGGAGCGTGGGGACCTCTCGCTACCGCCTCGGTCGAGTGGCAACGCGGACGGTGAAACGACGACGACCGACGAAAAGCCCAGTGAAACAACGTCCACCGAGAAAGCGACGACCGCGCCATGACGCATGTTGCATCCAACTTTGACCTCGCGTCGCTCGCAGGCGCGCGCGTCACCGTGATGGGACTTGGTCAGTTTGGTGGCGGCGTCGGCGTGACGCGTTATCTCGTCTCACGCGGTGCATATGTCACGCTGACGGATCGCGAACCTGCAGAGAAACTCGCGAAACCGCTCGGCGAACTCGTGCCGGAGATTGCGGCGGGTGCCGTTCGTTGCGTGCTTGGCGAGCATCGCGTCGAAGATTTCACGAGTGCTGATCTCGTCATCGCGAATCCCGCGGTGCCGAAGCCCTGGGAAAACGCGCTCCTCGCTGCTGCGCGAGATGCGGGCGTGCCGGTGGAGGCAGAGATCGGGCTCACGGTCTCGGAACTCACATCGCGCGGCGTGCACAACATCGTGGGCGTCACGGGAAGTGCTGGCAAAAGTACGACGAGCGCGATGCTGGGGGCTGCACTTGATGGGGCTGCACTTGATGACCTCACAGGCGTGAACTCCACACGTGAGGGTTCGCCACGCTCCGACACCCGCCGCGCGCACTTCGGAGGCAACATCGGCGGCTCGCTACTTGGGTCACTCGAACGAATCGCGCGCGAGGATTTCGTTGTCCTTGAACTTTCGAGTGCGATGCTGTGGTGGCTTGGTGAAACGCGCCGATGGTCGCCGCGGGTCGCGGTCTTCACGAATCTCCTTGAGAACCACATCGACTGGCATGGCTCGTTCGCGCACTACGCGCACGCGAAGTCGTTGCTTCGAGCCTTCGCCCCGAGCGATGCGCGATTCATCACGGCGTTCGGCGGAACCGCGGCGGCCGCGCGCGCGGTTGAACTCGGTGCTGAGCCGTGGTGGGAGAATCCGTCGCTCGACCCCTGCCTGTTGCCTTTGCTCGAGGCGATGAAGCCTGCGATTCCCGGCGCCCACAATCGCGCCAACGCGCATCTCGCGCTCCGCGGCGCGCTCGCCGCCTACGCAGCGGCGGGCCTTGATGCCGTCGCCGCCCTTCCAACGCTGCGCGCCCGCATCGAAGCGTTCCCCGGTTTGAAGCATCGGCTCTGCTTTGTGTGCGAGCGGAATGGCGTGCGCTATTTCGACGACTCGAAGTCGACCACGGTCGAAGCCGCGCTGCTTGCGGTCGGCAGTTTCGACGACGTTTCGCGTATTCACCTGATCGCGGGCGGCTATGACAAGGGAGCCGATCTCGCACCGATTCGAGCGCTCGGCGATCGGCTTGCAGGGCTCTATGCGATCGGACAGACCGCGCCGAGCCTGCTCGGAGGCGCGCGTGCGATCACCTGCGGAACGCTTGATCGGGCAATGCTGTCCGCGCAAGAACGTGCGCGCCCCGGTGATGTTGTACTGCTCTCGCCCGCGTGTGCGAGTTGGGGACAGTTCACGAACTACGAGGAGCGCGGTGAAACGTTCGCACGACTGGCGCGAGAGACGCAAGTGAGCGTGGCAGGGTCGGTCGCGGAGACGACGAAGTGACACGCCAGGACGCAATGCGCGAACCACGCGCGACGGCCTAATTTCGCGGGCAAAAAGAACGACGCCCGCAGCTTCGAGTTTCCAACGGAGGTGAACTCCGATGGAGCCGAGATGCGAGCGTCTCTTGTTTGGTTGTTTGGGTAAGCGCTTCTTCGCGGTTCGTGACACGTGTTTCCACGCGCAGCTTTCCACGCACAACTTTCCACGCGCAACTTTCCAAGCGCAACTTTCCAAGCGCCGCGATCAGTTGTACCACTTGACCGGCGGCGGAAGCGGACCACCCGCAGGCGTCCACCACGCCGGATTGCTGCGATCAGAGTTGATGCGATTCTCAAACTCTGGCGGCTCTTCGCGATACTCAGGCGTTGGACGAATGTCGTAAGCAATACGTCGCGCGGCCGCAGGCGGGCACGTCAATTGGTTGGTCAGACGACCATTCATCGTGCCCGCATCCCACAGCGACCACACCATGCGATCGGGCCGCAGCACTGGATCGTCACCCTTTCCTTCAAGGAAGTTCATCGTCAGCTGCTTGCCGACAGGAATCTCCATCTTGAAGAAGGGTTCCGCCGTACGCGTGTCGTAGACGGTGATGGTCACTGGCGTCGACTCGGTCGAGATGTAGGTGTAGCCACCGCCGCTTCGAGGGTAGTAGCCGCCTGCGGGGGTGTAGCACCCAGCGAGTGCAAACAACGCCGCAAGCGAGAGCGCGGCAAGTGTGGCAGTGGTCGAAGTCGTGCTTTGCATGTGGTTCTTCTCCGCCCGGACGCAAGCCGGGGGTGCGGGGATATCGGCCGGAAACGCCCCCTTGCTTCGGGAATTCGGTTGGACGGCTCGGCCGATTTCGGGAGAATGCGCCGCCGCGCTGCCTCACTCTTCCCTAAAACCGCTTCCCGCGGCTACTCCGGGCGGCTGGTCGAGAGACTGATCGACGCGGGCAGCACACCGATCTGAAACATGCATCCCAGCACCCTTCCTGATCTTCGCGTCGGCCACGGCTACGACCTCCATCGCTTGGAGGCCGCGCCGCCTGCAGGAAATGGACGCCCGTTTGTGCTTGCGGGCGTGCGATTCGACCACCCAGTCGGCCCCGTGGGGCACTCGGACGGCGACGCGGTGTACCACGCGGTCGTAGACGCCCTCCTCGGGGCGCTCGGGCTCCCAGATATCGGACAGGCTTTCCCCGACACCGACCCAACGTGGGACGGTCAGGACTCGGCCTACTTCATGGAACGCGCTCGTGAGGCGGTGGCCGCGCGGGGCTATGCGGTTGTCAATCTCGACGTCACGGTCATCTGCGAGCGGCCGAAACTGTCGCCGGCGAAAGCCGACATGATCGCGAATATCGCGCGCGTCCTCGGGGTTTCGAAGGATCGGGTCAACCTCAAGGGGAAGACCCACGAGAAGGTCGACGCGGTTGGCGAAGGGCGCGCCGTCGAGGTGCATGTCGTTGCGCTCTTGGCACGCGTGGCGGTGTGAGCGCGGGTGCGGGTGCGGGTACAAACATGGACGCGCTGAGAGAGCCGGCGAAGCGCGTGCATCACGCGGTGCGGGCGGCCGACGCGCGCGCACCGGAGGTGCGTGCACGGAGTTGGCGCGGGCTGCTCTGTTACTCTCTCGTTCCTGCCGAATCTACGGCGGCTCGGAGACCTGCATGCGCGCGATCGTGACTGGCCAAATCGGTGTCGACAAGAAGCCTTACCTCAAGGCCGTGCGTGATGCGGCGGACCTCCGCGGCGACCCGATCAAACTCTTCCACCTCGGCGACATGATGTACACCGAGGCGCCGGACGTTCGACCCGGACGCATCCTCGATCTCCCCATCTCGCGATTGGCGACCCTACGACGCGCGGCGTTTAAAGACGTCATCGCCGCGACCCTGCCTTCGAGCGAGCACCGCAACGTCGTCGTCAACACCCACGCGACGTTCCGCTGGCGCCACGGGCTCTTCGCCGCGTTCGACTTCGATCAGATCGCGAAGTTTGAGCCGAACATGTTCATTTGCCTCGTCGACAACGTCGAGGTGGTGCACCAACGACTGCACGCGGAGCATGACATCGACGCGACGCTGAAGGACTGCATGGTTTGGCGCGAAGAAGAGATTCTCGCGACCGAACTCCTCGCGCAAGCGATGAGCTGCCAGAACAACTTCTTCATCCTTTCGCGCGGGCGATTGCAAGACACGGTCGAGACGGCGACGCGGCTCATCACGCGGCCAGAAATGCGCAAGGTTTATCCGAGTTTCCCGATGAGCCACGTCGTGGATATGCCCGACGTCCTCGCGGAGATCGATCACTTCCGTGCTGAACTCGCGAAGCACTTCATCACGTTCGATCCAGGCGACGTCGACGAGAAGTTGCTGCTCGATCGCGCGCTCGCAGCCGCGCGTGAAGGTAAGGATTGGATCGAAACCGAAGCGCATAGTTTCGGCGGACGCGCTGGGCGGAATTTGCGCGTTTCGGTGCGCGAAGTCCTCGATATCGCAGGCGATATCGATGGGCAAATCTACATGCGCGATTTCAAGCTTATCGATCAGAGCGACATGATCGTTTCGCTCGTGCCCGAACTTCCGAATGGAACGCCTGGCCTCTCGAGCGGTGTCGAGCGCGAACTGCAACACGCGTGGGAGCACACGAAAGAGGTGTACGTCGTGTGGAAGCCGAAGAAGGCGCCGAGTCCGTTCATCACGGAGACCGCCACGAAGATTTTCCGTTCGGTCGACGAGGCTCTCACGTACTTCGAAGCGAAGGGGATGTTCCATCCGGGCGATCTTTTCGGTCGGTGAACTCGCTTGAGGACGCGCGTCCAGATCTGATTGCCAGACCTGATTGCCAGACCTGATTGCCAGACCTGAACGACCAAACTGAGCGTCGCGAACCAAACGCGCTGCACCAAACACACCGAACCAAACGCACCGAACCAAACGCACCGAACCAAACGCGCCGAACTGTGTGTCCTCGCTGAATGGAGCGAACTCGCCGAGCATGCCGCGATGCAACCCTCCACGATCCGAGTTGACGCCCGCAGGGTTCTCAAGCGCCGAGTCTGAGCTCGCTGGGTTTGCGCGCGCTGAGCACCCGCGAAGCGGGCTTCCGCGATGGAAGTTGAAGGTCGCGTACGACGGCACGGCGTTCCACGGCTGGCAGCGGCAAGAACCGAAAGATGCGCCTCCACTGCGAACAGTGCAAGGCGTCCTCGAAGAAGCGGTCGCTGCGTTGCTTGGTCAGCGCGTGGATGTCGTCGGCGCGAGTCGGACCGATACGGGCGTGCACGCGGTTGGGCAGGTCGCCGCGTTTTCGGCAGATGTGCGTGTGCCGGTGGCGCGATTGGCAAACGCGATTTCAGCGCGACTGCCGCGCGATGTCCAAGTTGTTGAAGCGGAGCAAGTCAGCGAGACCTTCAACCCGATCGGCGACGCGCGCAGCAAGTGCTACCGCTACACGATTGAACACACGAGCCATCCACATAACCCGTGGCCACTTTTCGATCGGAACTTCGTGTTCTCGACTCCGCATACGCTCGACCTTGATCGCATGCAGCGCGCGGCGAGTTTGATGGTCGGCACGTACGACTGCGCGAGTTTCACGCAGGTTGATCACGGCCGGACGACAACCGTGCGCAGCGTCTACGACTGCGTCGTGCGGAGCCCCGCGCCGCGGCGCGTAGAGATCGAGAT
>JAIYCA010000134.1 GCA_027488265.1 Planctomycetaceae bacterium | reverse complement strand
CGCGCCGATTCTCTACGTCTATTCGGTCGCGAGCCTTGATGAGGCGATCGAGATTCAGAACTCGGTCGATCAAGGTCTTTCGAGCGCGATCTTCACGCTGAACATGCGCAGCGCCGAGCGATTCCTCTCAACCGAGGGCTCGGACTGCGGCATCGCGAACGTGAACATCGGTACGTCGGGTGCCGAAATTGGCGGCGCGTTCGGTGGCGAGAAGGACACGGGCGGCGGACGCGAGTCGGGTTCCGATTCGTGGAAGCAGTACATGCGCCGTCAGACCTGCACGATCAATTGGTCGAAGGATCTGCCGCTCGCGCAGGGGATCAAGTTCGACATCTGACGAATCGTCCGCGAACGTGCGGGTTGACGACGTGTACAAACGAACGCAGGCTGCGGAGGCGAACCTCCGCAGCCTGCGATTCTTTTGATTCTTCGTATGCGATGCGAACTTCCCGCGTCGATCAGTTCTTCGGGGTCGCAGGCGTCGTCGGCGCAGCAGGCACTGCGGGTGCAGTCGGCGCGGCGGGAGTTGCTGGTGCGGCAGGGGTTGCGGGTGCCGTCGGCGTCGCCTTCTTTGCCTTCTCGGCGTCGGCCGCCTTCATCGCGTCGTCCTTCGTGAGGACTTCCGCCTTCGTGATCGTGACATCCGCCACGGGCCAGTTTGGCATACCACGCTTGACGGTCGTCTTTTCGGCGGCGATCGCATCCACGATGTCCATGCCGGCAACGACTTGGCCGAACACCGCGTAACCCGCACCACCCGAGATCGGTTGGTCGAGATTCGGGTTGTCCTTGTGGTTGATGAAGAACTGCGCTGTCGCGCTGTTGGGGTCATTCGTGCGCGCCATGGCGATGGTGCCGCGCATGTTCTTCAAACCGTTCTTCCATTCGTTCTGGATGCTCGGCTTGGTCTTCTTCTGGTCGCCAGCAGCCGTGAAACCGCCGCCTTGGACCATGAAGCTCGGGATCACGCGGTGAAAGACGGTGCCGTCATACTGCCCGCTCTTGACGTAGTCGACGAAGTTCGCGACCGAGATCGGTGCCTTGGCCGTGTTGAGCTCGAGGACGATGTCGCCCTTCGAGGTCTTGAGGACGACGAAGGTCATTTCTGCATTCGCGGTCGCAGTCGCGGGGACGATCGGCGCACCCGCCGGCGGAGGCGCGGAGGGCTTCGCGTCCTGTGCGGTTGCAGTGCTCGCGAGCAGCACCGAAGTCGCAACGGCTGCCGCCGCGGCGAAACGGTTCATGTTCGAACGGTTGAAGAGGCGAGAGGCGAGAACGGTCGTCGTGCGGTTCGTCATATGCGGTCTCCGGTTCAAAGGCACCAAATTGCGGGCCGCGATGATACCCCGATCCTTGTTGGACGTCCCGCAGAAGTGCTTCCTGCCAACGACGGATTCGCAACGGAGCCGAGTATTCGTCGGTACGGACGCGCCCCCGAGCGCGTAGCATCGCCACCCCGCGCAAGCCTCAACGCGACTTTGCGAAATGCGCGCGGGCCAGTCAGTCAACCGTAGCCAAACGTCCGGACGACGCATGACGAAACCAACGACACGTTCCGCGAAGAACAGAGCCGCGAAGAACGAAGCCACGCCAGCGACAAATGATGTCGATCTTCCGTGGTGGAAACCGTGGTTGAATCATGGCATCGCGGGCTGGACGTTCGACCTCTTCTCGAGCGTCAAGTTCGGCATCTGGCTGCTCGCGCTCCTCTTCATCTATTCGTCGATTGGGAGCGCGGGTATCGTCTATCCCGACTTCGACGCGGGAACATGGAACATCTTCGATTCAGCGAATTGGGCGCACGATCAGCTGCGTCAGTGGCGTGGACTCGAGATGACCGAGTTCGAGTGGTTCCACTGGTGGCCGTTTGATCTGATGATGATCCTCATCGCGATCAACATCACGGTCACCACGCTGCGGCGCATTCCGTTCAAGTCGGTGAACTACGGCGTGTGGATGATCCACTCGGGCATCCTCGTTCTGATCGTCGGCTCGTTCATCTACTTCGGCACGAAGGTCGAGGGCGACACGCCGGTGGCACGTCGTCAAGTGATCGCGACCTACGAAGATGTCGCCGCCGACGGCACGAAGTCGACGCGCGAGGTTTCGTTCCTCGCGGCACCCGGCACGCGTGCGACGAGTGGCGAAGGTGCCGATCAAGTGATCTTCGAAGTCACGACGATTGACCCTGAGTGGGAATTGCTCACGGGTGACGACAAAGGCAAGCGCGCCTACAGCGTGACGGTCGCGGTGACACGCGGCGAGAAGCGCTACATGCGGCAGTTGCTTGTTGGCTACCCGCAACTCACGGAAGACTTGATTTTCACCGACGATCCGCAGCAGCCGATGAAGCGCTCGGTCAAGGAGACGGGGAATCCGATCTTTGACGCATCGATGGCGATGCGCCTCGACTACGAACCGCAGGGCTATTTCTACCTGCGCAACGAACTCGTGAAGTCGTGGGCGCTGTATGTGCGCAAGCCCGGCGATCGCGAGTGGGTCGAGCGCAAGATCGACGGACTTCCGCTCTACAACGATTACATCGGCGATCGCGATTTGGTCTTCCAACAAGGTGGCGACAAGCAGCTTCCGCTTGACCCGCTCGATGTTGCGGTTGGCCCGACGAGCGAGAACGATCCCTTCCAAGATGTCGAGTTCCGCATCAACGGATTCTTGCGCTACGCCATTCCGCGCAGTCGGTTTGTCGATGGGCCCGCGGGAAGTCCGTTGAATCCCGTCGCGTTTGTGACGGTCGCGAGTGATCGTGGGCAACGCCAAGATTACCGCTTGGTGGCGCGTGATCCTGATCGCGCGAGCGCCGATGGTGGCTTGTTGCGCTTCGTGTCGATCGACAACGAAACACAGTTTGCGCAATTCACGCGCCAGCCGACGATCACCATTCGCATTCCTTCGAAGGGAATCGAGATTCGCGAAGAGATTCGCGATGTTGCGGCAGCCAATCCCGACGCGCCCTTCGTTGAAATCAAAGGCGCAGAAGAAGCAGGCAAAGCGGCATACGCCTATCGCGTTTCGAATGTGCGCGATGATGTG
>JAIYCA010000460.1 GCA_027488265.1 Planctomycetaceae bacterium | reverse complement strand
GTCGCCCGCTTCGAGACCGGGGTTGAACGTGCGCTCGCCGAGGAGCTCGTCGGACACGCGCTCCTCGCGGGGATCGACGCGCAGGCGATGGTTCGCTTCCCACGCTTGAATCGCGCGCGGCCAAGGCTCGGGCGGGCGCAACTCGGGCGGGTAGCGCGTTTCGCCGTCCTCCAAGTGCGGCGCGCTCGCGGCCGAACGAATCTCACTCCGCGAACGATCGCATCGAAAGAGTTCGCCCGACTTGGCAAGCCGCTCGAGCATCGCGCGATAGGGCGAGAGGTCGCGCGATTGAACTTCAACGTCGCCATCCCAATCGAGCCCGAGATCCGCGAGGTCGGCGATGGCCGTCGCGTGGGCGCCGTCTTTCACGCGCCCGATATCTAAATCTTCCAAACGTAGGGTGATCCGCCAGCCCTCGTGACGGGCGAGCGCCCAGTTCAGGAGGAACGTGCGCGCGTTGCCCACGTGCAGAGCCCCCGACGGCGTCGGTGCGAGGCGCGTGGCGCGGGGGCGGTTTGGGTCAAGCTTCACGGCAGAGGGGCGTGCGAGGGGCGTGGCGATCCGGCGGCAAACGCGATTTTGGCAGCGTACGCGACGGCTTGGGGGCAGGCGGGTGGCGTCGGTACACTTTGCGATCCCATGTCGCTTGTCAAACTCTCCGACGCCGAGATCGCCGCGAAACTCGAGACGCTTCCCGAGTGGTCTCAACCCGGCGAAGAAATCCAGCGCACCTATCGATTCCGCGACTTTGTCGCCGCGATGGCGTTTGTGGATGAGATCGCCGCCCACGCCGAAGCGGTCCAGCATCACCCAGACATCCTGATTCGGTACAGCCGCGTCACGCTTTCGCTCTCGACGCACGACGCGGGTGGCATCACCGGCAAAGACTTTGACTTCGCCGCGAAGGCCGACGCGATCGCGTTGGCCTCGGGCGTCAAGTAAGTCTCTGGTGGGTGCCGGTCGCGCGGGCGAAAAGAGCCCGCCGCGTGCTCCATGCATCGCATACATCGCGATCGGCAGTCAACACTCGAAAAAAGACACGACCCCGGCGGGATGCCGGGGTCGTGTTCCAGATCGGTGTCTCATCAGCCCGAGGAGAGCGGGCGATGAAATGTGCGCGCTGACTTACATCGGCGGGCACACGAGAGATTCGACTCACTGACCGCTGAGTTGAGCGGTTGGCAGGCCGAATTGCATGTACTGCATGATGTCGGCGCTGCTCAACCAGCCGTCGTTGTTGAGGTCTGCGGCCGCGAGGTGGCCGAGGCCTTGACGACGGAGTTGACGGACGGCGATCTGCGAGCGCGGATTGCCACCGGTGAACGATCCGCATGCCTCGCCTTGGGCGAGGAAGTTGACCGAGATGAAGCCGAAGTCTGCGTTGTTGACGAGAAGGTCGCCGTTGAAGTTCGAGACGTCCGAAGCGCCAGCGACGCCGAAGTCGCCCACGTAGATACCGAAGTCGAGGATGTCGACGAGGTCGTCGTTGTTCGAATCACCCTGCTTGAGGACGAAATCGGCATCCCACTTGACGCCTGCGACCGAGGCCGCAGCAGTGTCGGTAAGCGAGTGCGCAACGTCCTTCGCGCTGACGCAGCTGTACGTGGCAGCGATCGGAACTTGAAGGTTGCTCGCGCTTCCCGAAGCCGAACCCGCGTTGTCGATCATGGCAACGCTGACGACTTGGTTCGATGCACCCGCCTTGAAGCGGACGGAGCGGGTCGAGTTGCCGAGGCTTGCGCCTGCGAGGGCGACGTCCGCGTCGAGGAGCTGGTAGTTCGCGACGGCGACGTCTGTCGTGCCGCTCGCGCTGTTGCCAGCCGCGTCGGTTGCGCTCCACGTGATGGTCGTGGTTGCGTTCGCCGGGTAGTAGGCGCTCGCGGCGGCGCTATCGCTGCGCGAGAAGCTGACGGTGAGCGGGCTACCGCACGTGTTGGAAGCGGTTGGCGACGTGAACGACTGGAGCGAACCGCTGATCGTGCCGGCGTCGGCAGCGACCGAGCGATTGCCTGGGACGCCCACGAGCGAGAACGCGCCGAGCGAGTTCAGGGTCACATTGTCGAGGGACGTGAAGGCGAGCGAGACACCGTCTGCATTGGTGATCTTCGTCGGAGCCATACCGGTCGTGAGGATGATCGCATCGAGGTCGGCGCAGGCGTTCGCGGTCGCCACGGTGCGGAAGGTCAACTTCGCGACGTTGCCAGTCGCAACGCCGGGTCCTGGGCTGAATGGATTGACGCCGCTCGCGAAGAAGATCTTGTTGCCCGTGGCGTCGTGGTTTGAGAAGATGATGGTGTTGAGGTCGTCGCCGCCAGCGATGCCGACATACTCAAGGAGCGTGTCGTCGTAGCCAACGGTCGCCTGCGCACCGACGGCGTTTGCCGAGAGGCCTGCGACGTTCACGTTGACGGTGAATTCACGGTTATTCGACGCTGCGACGTTCGAAACAATCGGCGAACCATTGACCGAGAGCACACCGGGGGTCGACGAACCGCCAGCAAACGTCGTTGCGGCACACGTCATTGCGCAGGCAGCGCAAAGACCAGAAACGATCCAATTCTTCATAACAGACTCCTCAAAAGGGACACCTAAGTTCACTTGCCCACCAAACCAGACGATGGCTTGCCGGACGGGTGCAACTTCACCTGGAAGAACGCAAGGGTGGCGCAAATTGCGTCATCCGCAAGCGTAGGACGGGCGTATATGACAAAATAGAGACTTCTCGGCCTTCAAATCGCTGTGCGAAGGTGCTGGGATTGGCAGGAAGCACGGTCGACGAAGTGGCCCCCGGCCTTCGGAACCATGGTCTCTCGGGTTTCGGGTCGGTCTTGGGACGAAGGGCGCAGTTTGACGTTCCTGTCTCGGACACTCGAACGCCTTCAGATCGGTGCGGCGGACTGAGTGCGCCGAGGCGCAGTCGTTCTGGTTCTGAGGTGTCCTGAAACGGGGGCCCAATGTGGAGCTTGAATTGGGAGCTTGAATTGGGAGCTTGAATTGGGAGCTTGAATTGGGAGCATGAACTGGCGACAAGAGCCGAGTTCAGGGTTCCGCGTCGCCCGGTCGTTCAGCCGAGCGCCGCGATTTCGCGATCAAGCAG
Source organism: Planctomycetaceae bacterium (assembly GCA_027488265.1). Lineage (GTDB taxonomy): Bacteria > Planctomycetota > Phycisphaerae > Phycisphaerales > SM1A02 > QWPT01. Next base: position 8,355 of record JAIYCA010000460.1, on the reverse strand, counting down.
GCGCTGGGTGCGGGCCGCATCGCCGAGCGTCACAGGGGCGGTGCCGCCGCTTGCAATCGCCCGAATGAGCGCCGCAATTTCGTGGTCGTAGCCGTTTCCGAGCGGGTACTCGCGACCCGCGACGATCGTTGAAACGGAGCCATCGGCGGTCGAGACCACGCGCAACTCTGGATCGCGCATGAGATCGAAGTCGAGGGTCGCTTTCTCGCAGACGACTTCCGCCGTCATCGTGAACGCGAACGACGGGTCTTCCATCCAACCGCCTTCAGCCTCGATGATGCCGCCTTCGACGACGACGCCGGCGCCGAAACCGTAGCGTGCGTGGACATGTCGGCGAGAACCCGTTGCCGCGACCGAGGTCGGTTCGCCAAACGCGAAGCGCACGAAGTCAGCGTCGTGAATGTGAAGATCGACGATCGCGCCGCCCGAGCGCGCGAAGTCGAGATAGAAGTGCTGGCTCCACGTCGGTGCCGCGCCGAGGCGACGGAAACGAGCATGCCGAACCGCACCGAACCGGCGCGTGCGAATCGCCTCCGCCATCCACGCCCACGCAGGCCAGAAACGCATGCAGTGGGCCGGCATCACGAGGACGCCCGCCGCGCGCGCTTCATGGTCGAGCGCCTCAATCGCGTCGGCGTCGAGCGCGGTGGGCTTTTCGACAAGCACGTGTTTCTTCGCGCGAATTGCGGCTCGCACGAGGTCGACGTGCGTGTCGGTCGGCGTGCAAATCGATACGACATCGATATCTGCACGCGCGAGAAACTCGTCGAGGCAGTTCGCGCGCGGCAACGTTGCGAGGAGTCGCTCGACGTCGTCCTTCGCGTCGCCCGTGGTGATCAGGTTGCCCGCAGCAGCAGCGCGTTGCGCGGGATCGAGCAGCGCGCGCAGCTCGCATCCTTCGGTTCGCGCATACGACGCGAGATGGGTGCGACCCATGAAGCCGAGTCCGATGATGCCAACGCCGAGCACCCCGCAACGCGATGTTTCGGCAGTGGAAGGCTCCGAACTCGTCATGCGTACGACCTGATTGGGGGGCTGCTCGTTCGACGCTCCTGCGCTCACGCCTGCGGTGCGAAGACGACTCCGCTCTCCATGTAGAAGTTGACGAAATCACCCGCGGCGAAGTCACGCGCGGATTGACCGACATCAAGCGTCACCCACATGGGGACCACCGCTTGAAGGAGGACACGATTCAACGCCGTGTCGACCTCGCGGATCCGTCCTTGGACGATGCGTGGATGCCCCTCGACGGGCTCGATGAACTCGCCGCCCGCATGCGCGCGGTGGATCTTCTGGGCGCGGCCCGTGATGGTTCCCCACACGCGCTTGCCGATGGCAAGTGCTGGCGCGGCCGCACTCGAACTGCCCGCGGAGAATTGAAGCACGTACTCGGTGCCCGGCACCGAGACCACAAACTTGGAAGCGGTCGCTTCCTCAAGGCGGACGCAACAAACGGCATTGGAACGATCAGCGGATGCGCTCTGCATGGGAGGGGAAGATACACATTTCGCGTGACCGTACGATGCAGGCGTGCTCCTCCTGATCGACAACTACGACAGCTTCACCTTCAACCTCGTGCAACGCTTCGGCGAGATCGATCGCGGGCTCCGCGTGGAGGTCGTGCGCAACGACCGGATCGACGTCGCTGGCGCCGAAGCCATGAAGCCGACGCACCTCGTCATCTCGCCGGGACCGTGCACGCCAAAGGAGGCTGGCGTGAGCGCCGCGCTCATCGCCCATTTTCGCGGGCGAATTCCGATTCTTGGCGTGTGTCTTGGGCACCAAACGATTGGCGATTGTCACGGAATGCTCGTGCGCCGGAACGACGAGCCAGTCCACGGCAAGACATCCGAGATTCACCACGACGGCCGCGGTCTCTTCGCAGGCATGTCGAACCCGTTTCTCGCAACCCGTTACCACTCGCTCGTGGTGGATCCCGCGACGATCTCCGCGGAGTTCGAGCGTACGGCATGGACCGCGCGTGGCGAGGTGATGGGACTCCGTTGGAAAGCGCCCAACGGCGCCGCACCTCTTGAGGGCGTGCAATTCCACCCAGAGAGTTTTCTCACCATCGAGGGGCCGCGACTTCTCGCGAACTTCCTCAACATGCGGTGAGTGCTCAAGCAATGAGTGGGCGAGCGGGGAACGCCGCGCGATTCATCGCAGGCTTCGTCGCACGAATTCTGCGCGCGCGGCGCGATCTGCGCCGAGTTCACAGCCAGTCGTGCGCGCGAGGTGCGCAGGCTGCACTTCGAGAAGAAGCCGATCGATCAGTGCGAGCGGTACTTCGGTGAGGCGGCCCGTTGCGGCGCCGAGTCGGAGTCGCGAGAGGAACTTGATCGCTTCATCGAGTGTGAGCAATCGGCACGTACGAAGAATGCCGAGCGCGCGATAGATGCGGTCGTCAAGGCTCGCCGCGTCGCGCTCTAGAAGTGCTCTGCGCGCTGCGCGTTCGTACGCGATGAAACGCGGAACGATGACGCTGTTGAATTCTTCGACGATGTCGATTTCGCTTCGCCCGAGTGTGACTTGGTTGGACACTTGGAAGAAATCGCCGAGTGCGTCGGTACCTTCGCCGTGGAAGCCGCGCACCGCGAGGTGCAGATCTTTCGCCGCGCGTTGCACCTTGTCGAGTTCTTCGAGAAGCCGCAGGGCCGGCAGGTGCAACATCGCGCTGACGCGAATGCCGGTGCCGACGTTTGTCGGACATGCGGTGAGGTAACCGAAGCGGGGGTGGAACGCGAACTCGAGTGAGTGTTCGAGTTCGGCGTCGAGCGCAAACATGCGCTCCGCGAGGGCGACGAGTTGAAGCCCTGGCGCAAGCATCTGCAGGCGCAGGTGATCTTCTTCGTTCACCATCACGCTCGCACTTTCATCCGAGGAAATCGCGACACCGCGTGGATGCTGCGCCTCGACGAAGGGCCGTGAAATCAGATTGCGCTCGAAGAGTAGAAGGCGATCAGCGGGTGCCGTCGCTTGCACGTTCACCCAACGCACGCCGCCTGCGAACGGACCGCCGAACCGAGCGGACTGCACACGATGCACGATGTCTGAGAGCATCGGTGGCGAGGCTTTGTTGACGAAGTGGAACCCAAGGAGGTTTCGTGCAAGTCGAATGCGACTTGAGAGTACGCAGTCGGCATCGGGCGGCGGCTGTGTATCGTCGGCACGCACGAGACGCGAAGCGTGCAGCGGGGCACCCGAATTTGTGCGCGCGTGATCCGTCGAGGCCACGCCCGAGGGTTGCGACGGAAGACCATCGGCTGAGCTTGATTCACTCGGCGTCATGGTTGGGCCTCGCCCTCATGCTCACCTGCGATTGTCGAATCCGATTCTGCAAAGGCATCGCTCGCCTGGCCGCCAAGGGCTTGCAGTCGATCGCGGATCTTCGCCGCACGCTCATACTCCTCGCGCGAGACTGCTTCGCGCAACTCGCGCGCGAGTTTGTTGCGAAGTGCCGCGCGATCGACCAGTTCCGCTGCGTGCGCGGGGTGTCGGCCGACATGCACCGACGCGCCACCCTGTGCGCGATTGATCAGCGAACCAAGTTCCTCTTCGAAATGTCGGTAGCAAAGCGGGCACCCCGCGAGGCCTGCTTCGCGAATCGACTGCATCGAACTTCCGCAGGTCGGACAGGTCTTCACGGCGCGGCGTGCTGGCTGCTGCGCGGACAGTTGGCCTTGGAGCAATTTCGCAACAACGAGCGCGGGGCCGTGAGGTCCTGGCACGATGAGGCCACGCTCGACGGCGTGTTCGGCGCAGAGGTGGACCTCCGTCTTGACGCCGTTTTCAACGAGCGTCTCGTGGACGGTGGCGGGGTTCGAACAGCAGTCACACAGTCTTTGCATGGCGGTCGCTTACGGGAGGTTGACACTGTAGCCACGTCGGGGGGAGTCGGCCGCATCGGAAGCGCGCGGAATCTGGGCTTCCTTTGAGCGTTGGCGTCCACGAAGATGGGGCCGCGCTGGGCGACGCGCTTCTCACGCTGCTGTCACGCAGTCGCCGAAACGAGCGCACGCTGGATGGCGACCAGCGAGGTCAGAATCTCGCGGACCGCGGACAGCGGCTGAATCGTGCTCGCATCAGAACTCGACTTTGCGGGATTCGGATGGCACTCGAGGAAGATGGCGTCAACTCCCACGGCGACCGCGGCGCGCGCGACTTGCGCACATCGATCGGGACGTCCGCCCGTCGCGGTTTTCTCGCCACCCGGAAGTTGCATCGAGTGGGTTGCATCGAAGCACACGGGCGCACCAAACTCGCGGCCGAGTTCGATCATGTCGCCGACGCCGATGAAATCATTCACGAGTCGATTGAAGCCGAAGAACGTGCCGCGTTCGGTGAGCATCGAGCGCGTCGCGCCACCTTCGCGCAGTTTCTCAAGAGCGTTTCGCATTTCGGGGACCGACATGAACTGTCCCTTCTTCACGTTGACAGCGCGTCCGGTCGCCGCTGCGGCAGCGAGCAAATCAGTCTGACGACAGAGGAACGCTGGGATTTGCAGCATGTCGACCACTTTGCCCGCGGGTTCCGCTTGGGTTGGATCGTGGATGTCGGTCGTTGCAGGGACGCCGAGTCGATCGCGCATCGCCGCGAGCATATCGAGGCCCTTCGAAAGGCCAGGTCCGCGCGGACTCTTGATGCTTGAGCGATTTGCTTTGTCGAAACTCGCCTTGAAGACGTAGGGGAGTTTGAGATCGGCGCAGACAGCAGCGACCTCGTCGCCGATGCGCCGGTTGGTGTCGTCATCTTCGAGGACGCACGGGCCCGCGATGATGAGAAGCGGACGTGTGGGTCCTGCGGGTGTCGCGAACCACTGCTCAAGCGTCGCCGCTGGGCCGAACGCAGAGTGAGGAGCAGAACTGGCGGGAACGCTTGCAGGAACGCGGAGGGAATTCGAAGACGCGGACATCTTGCGAAGTGTACGGGAGGCGCGTTCGGCTGCCCCGCGCGGGGGTGGTGCTGCTCCCTTCGAGCTCATCGCGGCGGTTGTTGCCGAAGGGTGGCACGGCCGAAAACAAATCGTCGGGAAGTTGCAAGGTTCAGGAAAGCCGACTTTGCGGTCCGCCGACGAACTTGAATGAAGGCCGAACGTCGGCCGCATTTCGCACCCTCTCGGTCGATCGCCATGGAACACCTCCCGCTCGAACCCGACGCCTTTGCCGCGCACGTCCTCGGCCTCTTGAAGCGTCAGTTTCCGACGCGCGAGGCTTCGGTGACAGGCCCACTTCATGTCGTCTTCGATGGACGCCATTTGGGGCTTGAGAACCTCTACCGCATGGTCCTTCGCGATCCGCGCAACGGATCGGAAATCGTCGAGAACTATCTCGAACGACTTCTCGAAGGCGATCAAATCTCCGGCGCACCGCTGCCATTTTCAGTGGCGCGTACGCGGGTCATGCCGCGCATTCAGCCGCTCTCGATCTTCGAACACCTCGATCGCGAACAAGTGGCGCACGTCCCGTTCGTGAACGACACGGTGATCGTCTTCGTCATCGATCTTCCGCAACTCACCGTCTCGATCACCACAGAGCAGATGGTGCGTTGGGGCCTCCAGCCAGATGATCTTGACGCGCTTTCACGCGAAAATCTCTCGCGCTACGCGCCAGATCTCGAAGTGCGACTCGTTGACTCGCACGACGGCGGACGCGCTGCGATCGTCGCCCAACAAGATGGCTACGACGCCGCTCGACTTCTCCTCTCGACGCTGCACGGACGGCTTGCGCGCGAAATGAAGGGCGACTTCTACGTCGCAACGCCTGCGCGCGACACCTTCATTGCGATCTCTGCTGGGCCCGGCCCATTCATCGATCGCTTGAAGCACCGCGTCGAAGAAGATTTCCGCCGATTGCCGTATCCGATCACGCGCGAACTCTTCTATGTCACGCGCGATGGTGTCGCTGGCACGATGGCGGCGTAATGTCGCGGCAGGGAGTGCTCTCGAAGGCAAGCGCGCGCTTTCAAGTCGTGCGCTTTGAATCCGCACTTTTGCGCCTGAGGCTGCGGCGGTCTGCTTCATCGAACTGTGTCATTCAGCCCTGCGGCTTCTCGCCTTGCTGCTCACGTTGCTTCTTTTCTTGATGGAGCAAGTACTCAATCGCATTCTGAACTTGACCGTTCTGCACGTCGGCGCCGCGCACCCGACCTTCGCGATCAATAATCACATAGTCGGGATAGCCGTCAACTTTGAAGGCCGCATTCGCTTCGCCCTTCGCATCGAGAACGCACGGATACTCGATCTTCTTCGAGCGAATCGTCTCTACCATTTTCTCGCCGCCATCTTTGTGGCAAACACCGATGAGCACTACGCCATCGTCGGCGTACTCTTTCGCGATTTCGTTGTTCTTCGGAATCGACTGAATGCATGGGCCGCACCATGTTGCCCAGAAATCGAGCACGACGATTTTGCCCTTGAATTCCGCGAGTGAACGGCCTTCGCCGAGCGATTCGGTGTTGTTCCATTGCGTCATCGCGCCGAGCGCCGGAGACTCGGGGCAGAGATCGAAATTCGCCAAACGCGCACGCTTGCGCGCGTCACCCTCAAGATAAATCGCGGGCACTGGCTCAGGCCGCGCGCTCTTCGTGGCGGCGGACGCATCCTTCACCACCGCACCATCTCCCGCCGACCCGTTCGCTGACTTGCCTTTGGGAGCAGCAGGGGTTCCTTCGGGGGCTGCTTGCTCGTCCGCGGGCATTGCACCCGTCGGGGCAGATCCCTTCGGTACAGATCCCTTCGGTACAGATCCACTGGTTTTTTTCGCAGACGCTTGTTTCGTCTTTGATTCCGGTGCGTCTTCTGCCAGCAACTTCTCGGCCACCGCGCGCACATGCTGAGGTTGCAAGCCAATCGCGCGCAGGATGCCCTTGCGATCGATCACGCCGTAGGTTGGCCAGAATCCGACCTTCCACTCCGCCGCACTCCGACCGCCGTCATCGATCGCGAGTGGATAGTTCAGCGACGCGCCCTTCGCGATGTCGTTCATCTTGTCGCTTCCGCGCGCAGCATCGTGGATGCCGAGGACGACGAGGCCTTTCGGTCCGAGTTCCTTCATCATCTCGACGTTCTTTGGAAGCGCCGCGCGGCAGGGGCCGCACCACGTTGCCCAGAAGTCAACGACGACCACCTTGCCTTTGAGCGCGTCGATATCGCCACCCTCAGCATTGAGCTCTTTCAGAGTCGCGGCGAGTTCAGGTGTCTCTTCGCCAATGATGGTCCATCCGCTTTCGCCGCCCTTCACCTTCAATTCGGGCGCGGGCTTTCCCGTCATGGCGCGATGCGCGGCGCCCGCTTTCCCCATGCGCCAGAACCACTCCTCAGGAAACTCATCCGCCGAAGCGGCCATCGAGGGATCGACGGCGACGGTTGCTGCGAGCGAGGTCGCGCATGGAACAGCAACGGCAGCACCGAACGAGGCGAAGACGAGCAAGGTGGCAAGCGAGGTGAGTGAAGTGGTCGGCATGTCGGCAGCGTAACGCCGCGCGACCATCCTTCGCGAAAGGTGGCATTTCTTCCGCGCGAAAATCGCGCGCTCGAGTTTTCTTCAAAATGGTTTGCGTACCGCGCACGCGACGTCAGAGCGTGCGTGCCGCAGCCACGTCGAATGCGACGTCAACCCCAACGTCAGCGCGGTCCTGCGAGCGTCTTGCGCTCGGTCGCATCCTTGTTGAAGAGGACGACGTTGCCGCCGCCCTTGTCATCGACTCCCAATCGGGCGAGATCTTTCCCTTCGGCGGAACGAAGCAGCACAACGCCGCCACTTGCATCATCGGCGTTTCCAGCAACGACCGACGGTGCGCCCGCTGCGCTGAAGATGTTCATCAAGCCACCATTCGCCGCAGCAACGAACGCAAGTGCGCGCTTCCCGCCACGCACGAGGCTGATGCTGGCGCCATCTTCTTTGCCCGCTTCTGCGGTCAGCGTTGCGACACCGCCAGCGGTGCCGATCGCGAGGCGTCCGGCGCCGTCGCTCGTGACAGCCGCCGCAAAGACTGGGCTCTGTTGCGCGTTGTAGACCTGCAGCAGTCCGCCGCGCGTACCGCTCGAACTCGCACCAAGCGACGCAACCGGTCGCTCGCCACCCGCGCGGCAGACAAGCAGTCCGCCGCCTTCGTTCGATTCGAGCGAGACGATCCGATCACCCTTCTCGTTGAGGAGGTCGATACCGCCGCCAACCTTTGATCCACCCAGTTTGCTCGAGCCAGCGGCGCCAAGCGCGATGACCGCAGCGCGGTTGCGCTTGAGGATCTGCCAGCCATCCGGCCGGGCCATTCGTGCTGCAGCGGTGGCATCAGGCATAGAGTTTGATGCGTTTGTCCAGCAGTGTGTAGAGCACGTCCACGAACAGGTTGAAGAGC
>JAIYCA010000031.1 GCA_027488265.1 Planctomycetaceae bacterium | reverse complement strand
TTGCTCGCGCAATTCATGGGCGACTTCGCGAAGAAGAACGGCTGAGCGTCGGGGGCGACTTCACGCGCTCGTTCACCCGCGCTCGTTCATCCGCGCTCGAGTTCGAATCGATCGCCCGTGCGCGTATACCAGTTACCGCCCATGCGTCCGACGGCGCGGAGTTTCGCGGGATCGATGTGCATGCGAGGATGGGCAAGCGCATCGTCGACGCGTGCGTAGACCACACGCCCAAGCACCATGTTGCCGCCGAACGGCGTGCCCGGTGCGAATCGCTTGACTTCAAGCGTTTCACATTCGAAATGCACCGGGCTCTCCGCCATGTACGGCGCGCGAATGCGTGCACACATGCGCGGCGTCAATCCCGCGTGCTCGAACTCACTCTCGCCAAACGGCAGATCAGCGGCACACTTCACGACCTTCACGATCGCGTCTTCGGTCGCGAGACTGACTGAGAAACAACCACTTCCCCCTTCGTCGATCGGCTTCGCATTGCGAAGTGAGTCGTTCTCGCTGCCGTCGGCGCGACTCACAGGGCAGAACATCAACACCATCGGCTCACTCGAAACTGCGTTGAAAAACGAGAACGGCGCGAGGTTGTGCTTGCCGTCGGCATTCATCGTTCCCACGACGCCGATCGGTCGTGGCACGATCGACCCGAGGAGCAGGTTGTATCGCAATCCAACGGGGAGCGAAGCGATGTCAAACTCCATCAGAACCTCCCTCAAAACCTTCCTCAGGCTGTTCCACGATTGCGCTCGAGATCCGCGCGAACGCGCGCAACAAGTCCATCCATCGCCGCTTCGAGCATCGCGATCATCTCGGTGAATCCGTCGCGGCCGCCGTAGTAGGGATCCGGCACATCGTCGTGATCGCGTAACTCATCGAAGTGCCTGACAAGCATGACGCGCTCCCGCGGCGCACCGCGCGCGACAACATCGCGGACATGCGAGCGGTCCATGCAGACGAAGAGATCGTGCTGCGCAAAGTCGGCCGTGCGAAGCCCGCGCGCGCGACCATCCGCGGCGTAGCCCGCTTCACAGAGCGCATCCGCCGAGCGATGGTCCGGATCTTCACCCTCATGCCAATCGCCCGTTCCCGCGGAGTCAATCTCGAGTTCATGGAGAATCCCTGCACGACGCGCGTGCTCGCGGAAGATGTTCTCCGCGGCGGGGCTTCGACAGATGTTTCCCGTGCAGATGAAAATGATGCGATATGGCGCACGCGGGCGGCTCATGGCGCGAGTGTACAAGTCTTCAAAATGTGCGCCGTCGCGCCCGTACACTGCGCGCCCTATGGCGTACGACTACGACCTCATCGTCCTCGGAAGCGGACCCGCTGGCCAGCGCGCCGCGGTGCAAGCAGCAAAGATCGGCAAGCGCGTTGCGATCGTCGAACGCCGACGCATGGTTGGCGGCGTTTCGCTTCACACGGGAACCGTGCCAAGTAAGACTTTCCGCGAAGCGGTGCTTTCGCTCACGCACGTGCCAGCACTCTCGGCGGGCACGCCGACGCATCGCCCAAAGCCCACGATTCACGACCTGCTTCATCGTGTGAATCACGTCATCGAGCGCGAGCTTGACGTGGTCGCGCGACAACTCTCGCGGAACAACATCGATCTCGTGAGCGGCTCCGCGCGCTTTCTCGATCCCCACACGATTGCGATCGACGGCGGCGCGATGGAGCGGCACGCATCGGCCGAGCACATCTTGATCGCGACGGGGAGCATCCCCGCCGATCCGCCTGTTCCGTGCGATCACAAGACGATTCTCACGAGCGACGACATCGTGAACTTGAAGCGGATTCCCAAGTCGCTCGCGGTCATCGGCGGCGGTGTGATTGGCATTGAGTACGCGTCGATGTTTGCGGAACTCGGCGTCGAAGTCACGCTCATCGATCGTCACGCGCGCCCACTTGATTTCTGCGACACCGAAATCGTCGATGAGCTCATCCATCAAATGCGCGCACGCCGCGTGACGTTCCGTCTTGGCGAAGCTGTGAAGTGCCTGCATTGCCCCGATGAAGCCGAGATGGCGACGATCGAACTCGAGAGCGGAAAGACGATCGAGGTCGAAGCCGTGCTCTACTCGATCGGCCGCGTTGGCAACACCGCGACACTCGACATGGAGAAGTCAGGGCTCAAGACAGACGATCGCGGACGACTCAAGGTCGACGCGCAATTCCGCACGGAGGTCGCGCACATTTCCGCTGCGGGCGACGTCATCGGGTTCCCAGCGCTCGCGTCAACGAGTTCTGAACAAGGTCGCCTCGCGGTCTGCGCGATGTTTGGTCTTGAAGCGAAGCCCGCGCCCGCGGGATTCCCCTACGGCATTTACGCGATTCCTGAGATTTCGATGGTCGGCGCGACGGAAGAAGAACTCACGAAGAACAAGATTCCGTACGAAGTCGGCGTGGCGCGCTACGCGGAAATCGCGCGCGGGCAAATCCTCGGCGACGACAGCGGCCTCTTCAAGATGATCTTCCATCGCGAAACCCGCAAGTTGCTCGGCGTCCATTGCATCGGAACGCAAGCGACCGAACTCGTGCACATCGGGCAAGCAGTGCTGACACTCGGCGGCGGGCTCGATTACTTCCTTGAGACGGTGTTCAACTATCCGACGCTCGCTGAGTGTTACAAGGTCGCTGCGTACAACGCGGCGAATCACATGCGGGCAAAGTCGGCAACGACGGCTTGATCACGCATGAAGCGCGCGTATACTCGCGCTTGTCTTTCACAACCGGGGCCGACCAGATTCGACCGGACGCAACCGGTCCATCGTTGCGAGTCGTGGAGCATCCAGGCCACGTAAAAAGGATGCAAAACAACAACTGCCAACACGCAGTACGCTCTCGCCGCCTAATGCGCGGTGACGCGGAGTAGACCCGACACCCGGTAGGGTTTGCCCGCGCTAAAAACCGGGTTGGTTCCAAAGCGCCGCCTGGCCGCAGAGGAACGAGACTACAGCGAGGCTGGCCGAGGTTTGGCGCTCGTCGTGCGCGGATGACCTTGGTGAGATTGAAAGCACGAACACACTTGTAGACGCGATGGGCAGGACGTATCGGGACGGGGGTGCGAATCCCCCCGGCTCCATTTTGAGCGCTCGCAACTGGCGGCGGGGCGAACCTTTGGTTCGCGACCGCCGCCTTTGCTCGCTCTGGCGTGAACAACACCAAAGTGAGCCGCCGCAGCGGCGAACGCGAGAAGATCGAAGGCGGAGCGCAGCGAAGCCTGAGCAATCGATGTCGGCGTCGATCGTCGTATCGTGTGG
>JAIYCA010000380.1 GCA_027488265.1 Planctomycetaceae bacterium | reverse complement strand
CCGACGAGGGCGTTCGAGATCGTTCCGCCGAGCGAACTCACGCGCGACAAATCCGCTGAATCCGGAGAGTACGGAGATGCAATCGCCAATCGCGCCGACCCTCGATCGACTGGTGAACCTGCAGCAGGAAAGCCTGGCATGCCGGGTCGGCCCGGCGGTGGCGGTGGCGGCCGCGGTGGGTTTGGAGGTGGCGGCTCTGAAGGATTGACCGGCGGCATCATCGGCGACCCTGGCGAGGATGTGAATCGCCTCGGTGTCGAACTCAAGGCGGCATACGAAGAGAGCGAAGAATCGGGCAGCGCGTTTGCGACGTACGTCGTTCAACGTCGTGTGACGATCCCGAGCAACCAATCACGCGAGACGACGCAGCGCGTCGCCGCATTCACACTCAAGCCTGAGTTCTCGTATATCGCGCGGCCAGTCGTGACGCCGCTTGTCTATCTCAAGGGCAAGGCGCGCAACGATTCCGGCTTCCGCATCCTCGCGGGCGAGGCACGGCTCTTCGTCGGAGACGATTCGGTTGGAACAGCGGAGATCCCTGCGATTCCTGAAGGTGCCGAGGCGACGTTCTGGTTCGGCGCCGATGCGCGTGTCACCGCACGCCGCACGCTCGTTTCCGATGAGACGAAGGACGACGGGCTCTTCACGAAGTCGGATGTCACGACCACGCGTTGGCGCGTCGATCTCTCGTCGAGCCTTGCGCACGCGACATCGGTCGTCGTCGAGGATTCCATTCCGGTGTCGCGCAGCGAGCCGTTGAAGTTTGAACTGCGCGATCTTTCGTCGCCTCTCTCGACCGATGCGGACTACCTGAAGTACGACCGCCCCGAGGGAGTGCTTCGTTGGACGATCGCGCTCCCGAGCCGAGCGAGCGATGGGAAGCCCGGCACCGCGCAACTCTCGTGGACCGCGCGCCGCATCGTGCCGAAGGGGACGGAGATCCGCGAGGTCGATCCCTTCCGCCCGTGATGGCTTACGAAAGGGTGCCTTTCCCGATTCAGTTGTTTTTCTGACCACACCTCAAACCCCCGCGAAACCCGCGGGGGTTTTTGGTTGAATGCGGAACATGAGCCTTACCCGACGCCAGTTCGTTTTCACCACGCTCGCCACTCCTGTCGCTGTCGGACTCGCGCAGCAGATCGCTTCGGCGACCGCGCCGGCGTTCCTCACGCGCGGGCTCAATCAGAACTCGAAGTTGCGCCTCCTCAAGGTCGGCTGCGGCGGCATGGGTCAGAGCGATCTCAGCCAACTCGTCGATCACAAGATGATCGAAGTCGTCGGCCTTTGCGATGTCGACCAGCGCCAACTCGACGGTTGGACGATGGACTCGACGAACGACAAGGGCGAAGTCCGCAAGGCGCGCTTGCCCGGCGTTGCGACGTTCCGCGATTGGCGCGAGGCGTATGCGAAGCTCGACAAGAACTTCGATGCGATGTGCTGCTCGACCGCCGACCACATGCACGCGCCCATCTCGATGGCCGCGATGAACATGGGGAAGCACATCTACTGCCAGAAGCCGCTCGCCCGCGGCGCATGGGAGAACCGCGCGCTCGCCGAGGCCGCGGCACGCATGCCGTCGGTCGTCACGCAGATGGGCACGCAACGCATCGCGACCAAGTTCCGCCAGTACGGCGGCATGCTGCTCCGACAGGGCGTGATCGGCCCGGTGAAGGAGGTCTACGCGTGGACCAATCGTCCGGCCGGTTGGTGGCCGCAGGGCAATCCGCGTCCTGAAGGCACCGACCCGATTCCAGAGTGGCTCTCGTGGGATCTCTTCCTAGGCACGTCGCCTGATCGCCCGTACAAGAACGGCTACACGCCGTTCGCGTGGCGCGGCACGATCGACTGGGGCACCGGTGCGTTCGGCGACATGGGCTGCCACATGCTCGACGTCCCGTTCTATGAACTCGATCTCGGCGCGCCGATTTCGGCGGTGTGCAATCCGGTCAAGGCATCGAGCGACCAGTTCCCCGAGAGTGAGTCGGTCGTCGTGAAGTACGGCCCGAACAAGATGACCTCGAAGGACGGTCTCACGCTCAAGTGGTTCGACGGCGGTCAGTTCCCCGACTTCAAGGCGCTCGGACTTCCAGAGGATTGGGAAGGCGGCGAGCAGGGCAAGAACGCGGTCAAGGGCGACGGCGGCGTGATCCTCGTCGGCGAGAAGGGCACGATGTGGTTCCCGATTGAGTACGCGTGGGCGCGCGTCTTTGTCGACGGCAAGCCGGTCGAACTCGATCGCAAGGAGTTCACGCCAACGGAATTCGAAGTGCAGTTCAAGCAGACGAACCACTGGCACAACTGGGTCGACGCCTGCCTCGCAGGCAAGAAGGACGCGTGCGCGTCGCGCTTCGAGAAGGGCGGCAAGATGTGCGAGAGCCTTTCGATCGGTGCGATGAGCTGCGTCGAGCCGGGCAAGGTGCTCGAGTACGACGCGGCGAAGTGCGTCTTCAAGAACAGCGCCGCCGCAAGCGCCGCGCTCCGCAGCCCGTACCGCAAGGGCTGGGAAGTGGCGGGGCTTGCCTAAGCACTCGAGTTTGAGCGCTCGCAACTTGCGGCGGGGCGAACCTTTGGTTCGCGTCCGCCGCTTTTGCTCGCTATGGCTGGAATCACGAACAACGCTCCAGTGCCCTGAGGATTCACTCCGAAGGGCACAACCAGAGGGAGCCGCCGCAGCGGCGACCGCTCCGATACGCGAGCTGCCGCAGCGGCGACCGCAAGAATGACGAGCGCTCGCAACTTGCGGGCTGAAAGGCGTTGCCGAAGGCGGAGCAGGGCGAAGCCTGAGCGGTTGGCGTCGGTGTCGCCGGTCGTTTCGTGTGGCACTACCCCCCTGCGAAGCAGGAGGTAGTGGTTTGCGTTGTGAGCACGCCCAGTGCGCCAATCGAACATCGTCGAATCTCGCCTCTTTGCCTCGCGTCGCCATCACCAGAGGTGATGCCACACGAGACGACGAGTTTCGACCTCCACCATCCTCTCGCGCTTCGCTTCGCTCCGCGCTCGTATTGCAGCTCGCAACCTGCTTCGCGTCTTTGAGCGCACTCGCGCGCTTTCGTATGATCCGCGCGAAAGGTCGACATCTCGACGCCACTTCACCTCCCGCGAGCGATCGCGCGTTCCATCGCGCGCAGCGTCGCCGGCGAAACGTGATGCTCGATGCCCTCGGCGTCGGCCTGCGCCGTCGCTTCATCCACACCGAGTGAACGCAAGAACGCGAGCACAATCACGTGCCGTG
>JAIYCA010000330.1 GCA_027488265.1 Planctomycetaceae bacterium | reverse complement strand
GATCTTCATCGTGGTACGCGCGCGCGGTATCTGGGTCGAATGAAAGCTCGAAGTGCTTCTCCCAGTTGAGCGCCGCGCGGGCCTTCGTGAGTTCGTCGTCACGATCGCGCGCGCCGGGGATACCGAGCGCGACATCGGCCGCATGCGCCGCGATTTTGTAGGCGATGCACCCTTGCTTCACGTCATCCTTCTTTGGAAGACCAAGGTGTTCCTTCGGCGTGACGTAGCAAAGCATGCTCGCGCCGTGGAAGCCCGCGGCGGTCGCGCCGATGCAACTCGTGATGTGGTCGTAGCCCGGGAAAATGTCGGTGACCAGCGGCCCGAGCACGTAGAACGGCGCGCCGTGGCAGAGTCGGCGCTGCAGTTTCATGTTGAACTCGATCTGATCGAACGGCACGTGGCCTGGGCCTTCGATCATCACCTGCACGCCCATCCGCCACGCGCGTTCGGTGAGTTCACCGAGCGTTTCGAGTTCGGCGAGCTGCGCGCGGTCGGTCGCGTCGGCGAGACCGCCGGGACGCAGGCCGTCGCCGATCGAGAAGGTCACGTCATGGCGACGCATGACTTCGCAGATCTTCTCCCAACCCGTGTACATGAGGTTCTGCTTGTTGTGGACGAGCATCCACTTCGCGAGCAGCGAGCCGCCACGCGACACGATGCCGATCAAGCGCTTCTTGATGAACGGCAGATGCTCCTTAAGTACACCCGCGTGAATCGTGAAGTAATCGACGCCTTGCTTTGCTTGGTGTTCAAGCGTCTCGAGCACCATTTCTTCATTGAGATCTTCGATCTTGCGGCCGATGATCATCGAGTAAATCGGCACGGTGCCGATCGGAACAGTCGAGTTCCGACAGAGCGCAGCGCGGCATTCATCGAGGTTGCCGCCGGTCGAGAGGTCCATGACCGTGTCGGCGCCCCACTTCTCCGCCCACTTGAGTTTCTCGACTTCTTCGTCGGTGCCCGACGAAACCGGCGACGCGCCCATGTTGGCGTTGATCTTCGTCTTCGACGCGCGGCCGATCGCCATCGGATCGAGTTTGAAACCGAGGTGCGCGCGGTTCGCGGGAATCACCATGCGGCCCGCGGCGATTTCGTCGCGCACTTCGGTCGCAGTGAGGTGCGGCTCGCGTTCGGCGACGCGCTTCATTTCAGGCGTGATGATGCCGAGGCGCGCGCTTTCAAGTTGCGTGATCGGGGTGAACGCGCGGGGGTAGATGACGCGGCGCCACTGGCCGCGGGCACTTGCGAACTCGACCGAGTTGTAGGCGTCACCGCAGCAGTTGGTGCAGGGCTTTGCACCAGCGGGCGCTTCCGCGAGTTCGACGCACGACCAACCGTCGGGGAGGAAGTCCCACGCGGTCTTCGCGCTCGGCGTCGGCATGCCCGGCGTGTCGGGCGACGCGTACGCATACGGGCCACCGATGTCGGCGCGGCGCGCGAACGATCCAGGCGTGGTGCCCTGCGCATGCGTCGAGGGGTTGTGCGCGCCGTGCATGGGGAGCGCGTAGCCGGTGCCGTGAGTCGCGGTGGTGGTGATCATCAGTCCTCCAACAAAGTGGGCTCTTGCGAGACCTGCGGAGGACGATTCGGCAAACGGTGGAGCGCCTTTGGTGGCGTCCGCCGTTCGCTTCCCTCCGCCGGTACGAGCCGGATCAGGTTCAACGGGTGCTTCTCAGCGTTCCGCGATTGCGGGACGCGCCCCGAGCGAGCGGAGAGTGTAGCCGAAGACTCACTCTTTCCACTGTTCGCGCGCCATCACAATCAAGTCATTCGGGCCAAGGCTCTTCCCCATCTGCCGAAGCATGTTCGAGATCTGCGCCGCGTGATAGTGCTGATGGGTGCAGACATGCAGATAAATGTCGTGGGCGTTCGTTGCGAATCGCTTGCCGTCGCGCACGCGCACGAAGGCCTTCGCGAGGAACGATGCGTCCTCCGCGCGAGCCAAGAGTTGAGCCCAGCGGGTGTCGAGTGGCTTCCACGCCTCCTCGAGCGCAGTGAGCGACGGGAATGCGCTTGCGGGCGGAATCATGAACCCAGGGTCGCCTTCCTCAAGCACGTTGGCCCACACCATTTCGGCGCCCCAAAGATGCACGATCGTTGCGAAAAGCGAGCCAACGCCCATTTCGAAGGGGCGGTGCAGTTCTTCGTCACGGCACGCGCGGGCGGCAATGAGAATCTTGTTGCGCGTCCAAAGACGGTGTTCGTGCAGGCGGCGGATCGAGTCGGCGGCAGTCGAGCAGTTCATAGCGGCAACGTAGCGAGAACGGGGAACGGTGCACGGCACGTGCCGCTCACTTCATGGCACTGCACGGCACGTGCCAGGCACGGAGATCATGCGCCATAAGCATCGATTCAAGCGAGCGTTGCACACGTGGCTGCTGGTGCACGGCACGTGCCAGGCACTGCGTGGCACTGCATGGCACGTGCCGTGCACCGAATCACCCGCGCGTGAGCCGGCGCGCCACAATCGACGCCGCCGCAACCGCGACGTGTCGTTCGCCTCGCACGCACTCATCGACGACAACTTCCGGCCACTCTTTCGCGAGCGCCGCCGCGACCAAACGCCCCGACGCGAATCGATCGACGCG
>JAIYCA010000146.1 GCA_027488265.1 Planctomycetaceae bacterium | reverse complement strand
GGTTGGCATCGCGGCAGAGGAACGGACCCTCGCAGAGATGCTTCGCGCGCAAGGCTACGCCACGCTGATCGCGGGGAAATGGCACCTCGGGCACCTGCCGGAGTTCAATCCGATCCATCACGGCTTCGACGAGTACCTCGGCATTCCCTACTCGAACGACATGTGGAAGCCGCGATTCCCGAACCGCGAGTTTCCTGAGTTGCCGTTGATGGACGGACTCGAAGTCGCTGGCTCCGTGCGTGATCTCAACGATCAAGCCGCGCTCACCGCGCACTGCACTGCGCGCACGGTCGACTTCATCGAGCGAAACAGCGCGGCGGAGCGCCCGTTCTTTGCGTATCTCGCGCATCCACAACCGCACACGCCGCTCGCGGTGTCGACGAAGTTTGCACCAAAGGCTCGTCGTGATTTGTACGCAGCGGTCATGCGCGAACTCGATGCGTCGCTCGGTGCGGTGCTCGATGCGCTCGATCGAACGGGCGTCGCAAACGAAACGATTGTGCTCGTGACGTCAGACAACGGCCCGTGGCTTTCCTTCGGTTCAGATGCAGGTTCAACGGGCGGCTTGCGCGAAGGAAAGGGCACCACCTTCGAAGGCGGCGTGCGCGTGCCTTGTCTCATGCGTTGGCCGAACGAAGTTCCTGCGGGTGCTGTTTCCGAAGTGCCGTGGATGACGATCGACATTTTCGCGACGCTCGCCGGTGTGGTCGGCGCGCCGCCCGCATCGGTCGATCGACCAATCGACGGCCGCGACGCGCGCAAGATTTGGCGTTGTGATCCTTCGGCGCAGCCGACGCAAGAGACGTTTCTCTTCTACTACCACGACAATCGACTTGAAGCGGTGATGGAAGGTGATTGGAAACTCTGTCTTCCGCATCGATCGCGCACGCTCGACGGAAAGCCTAGTGGTGTCGACGGCCGCGAAACACCGTACGTCGAGCGCGATGTTCCGCTTGCGCTGTACAACTTGGCACTCGATCCGCGCGAGTCGCGAGATATTGCCGCCGCGCATCCCGACGTTGTCGCGCGACTCATGCAGGCAGTCGAACGCGCGCGTGGAGACCTCGGTGATGCGAACGTTGGTGCGAAGGGCGCGAATCGCCGTGCGGTCGGTCGCGTTACGCCGCGCGTTGGACCTTCAGGTTCTCAATTTTGAACCTTGCGACAGAGCCGCGAAGTGTTTCCACCTCTTCCGACGACTGCCGTGCCGTCGCAGCGACTTGCTGGCTTTGTCCGGCGGCCTCTTGTGTGGTGCGTGAGATTTCCGCGATTCCCGCGTCGAGTTGCGTGATTCCCGAGAGTTGTTCGCTCTGCGCTTGGGCGATCGTGTCGACGGCACGCGCGACTTCCGAAGAGATCGAAACGATCTGTTCAAGCGCGGTGCGAACCTCGTGTGAATAGTTGACGCCGCGTGCGACGCGGTCGCTTGCGCTCGAAACGAGCTCGGTCGTTTTTCGTGCAGCTTCGCCAGATCGCGTGGCGAGCGCGCGAACTTCCTGTGCAACCACCGCGAAGCCGCGACCTGCTTCGCCCGCGCGCGCCGCTTCGACAGCAGCGTTCAACGCGAGCAGATTGGTTTGGAACGCGATTTCATCGATGACACGCACGATTTGGCCGATTTCGCGCGCGGCATGATCGATCTCGCCCATCGAGTGCTCAAGCCCGTCGACTGCAGATTTCGCCGTCGCCGCGTCCTTCGCGCCACGCGTAGTCCGCTCGCGTGCGGCCGAAGATTCCTCGCTGGTACGCGCGGTTTGCTCGCGCAATTCGGTCACAGCAGCGGACATTTCTTCAATGCTTGCGGCTTGTCCGCTTGCGACACTGGCGAGTGATTCGCTGGCGCTTGCGAGCGTCGACGCTTCGCCGGCGAGCTCATCGGCGCTACCCCGCACGCTCGAAATCGACTTTGAAAGTGCGTGACCGAGTTCATTGACCGCCGTCGCGATCGCGCCGAACTCATCACGTCCGCGATCGTCGATACGCGTCGAGAGATCGCCAGCGGCGAGTGCTTCGATGGAGCGGACAGTCGTGCCTGCGCGACGACCGATCGAGCGCGCCAGCGGAACAGCGGCGCAGGTGACCAACGCGACGGCCGTCAGCGCAACGCCTGCGATCCACCACGTCAAGGTGACGACGGGCGCTAAGACCTCCGCGCGTGCGATGGAGCCGACAATCGCCCACTTCTTGCCGAGAAAGTCGAACGGTGCGAACGCGACGATCGACGGAACACCTGCGACATCGCGCTCGACAAAACCGCTTTCTCCGCGCGTGGCACTCGTCGTGATCTCGCCGTAATCACTGGCGGTTCCGGCGGTCGCCGTTTTCGCGAGGCGCAAATTCGTGCGATACGCGCCATCTTCGCCAACGAGGGCAACTTCGCCGGTCGCACCAAGTCCAGCGGCGATACCGCACATCGCGTCGAGACGTTGAATCGGCACTTGCACCGCAACCGCGCCGACGATGCGTGACGTGACGTTGCCGTTCTCGCCGGTGATGCGCTCAACGAGTGGTGCTGCAATGAAGCCAGCCTCCGCGCCGTAACTCGGTGCGTAGGCCGCGAAATCACAGGCATTTGCCTGCACTGCCTCGGGCTTCGATGCGATGGTCGCTCGCGCGAGGTTTGCGAGTGTGGTGTTCGCGATGAAGCCTTGCGATGAGGATTGCGCGAAGTCGGTTTCTTTGAAGACCGAGTAGACGAGGCGTCCATCCTGATCGAAGAGGAAGATGTCGTAATACCCAAATGCTTCGAGCACTCCGCGAATGCGCGGATGGTGCTCAGCGTGCGCGCGGTCGTAGGCAAGCGCCACGTTTGCGGCATCGAGGAGATGTTTCGAGCCAACGGGGTTCGTGTTACGCGCGATGTAGAGATCTTGCAAGACGCGTGCGTTCGGATCGGCGGGAATCAGCGCGCTCGCGCCGTTCCATGCAAGCCCGCCATCGCGGAATCGCGCCGCGAGTTCGCGCTCGTGATGCTCAGAAATGCGCTCCGCCGCACTTTCAGGCTGCAATCCAGCGCTGGCAGCTTCGGCCGCGGCGCTGTTGAATCCCGTCTCGAATGCGCGAAGTGCCGTGAGTGTCGATGGTTCCGCAGCGATCGTTTGCACGTGCGCGCGCATCGTCGAGAGGTACTCCTCAAGGCTTGCTGCGCGTGCGGTCAGCGTCGCTTCGAAG
>JAIYCA010000084.1 GCA_027488265.1 Planctomycetaceae bacterium | reverse complement strand
CTCGAGACAGCACTCGGGCTTCTCACCCGCGACGAGCAGGACGCCATCAAACTCATTGTCTGTGAGGGAAAGAGTTACCAGCACGCAGCCGAGGCACTCGGTGTTTCCGTGACAACGATCAACAACTGGAAGCACCGAGGCATTACGAAACTGCGCCGATACATCGAAGACGCCGGCGAAGGCACGACGCTTCCAGAGGCTCATGATGAACCCTCAAGCAGCCGACGACTTCCACGTCGCGGCTTACGCGTCGAGACCACAAGCGATTTCGCAAGTGATTCGGCGTTTCCATCGGCGAGTGGGCGCCTTCGTGCGGCTCAACAGTGGCGCGCGCGAGCCGATGACGTTGCATGACGTGTGGTATGACGTTCATGGCGCGAGATACCTGGTGCCAGATACGTGACGCCAGAAACGTGGCACGTGATACATGGCACGAGATATATGGCACGAGATATGTGGCGCGTCCTGCGTACAGGCCCGTAAAGTCGAAGGCCTCGCCACACATGAGTTTTGAAGGCCCGCAAGTGCGGGCCTTCTTTCTTTCGCCATCGAACTGCCACAACGCCGCGGCGAGCGACGATACAAGTTTCGACGGCCTCCCTCTCAGTTGGATGCTGTCTACGAACTCGCGAAACTCACAGCAACTGAACCATGCTGAAGACTCCCGCGCCCGCAAGCAACGTCGCGATGAGAATCCAAACCACTGTGTGGCGCATGGTCTGCCGTCGTCGCGATGGCGGTCGCCCGCGCGTCTCGCCATCAATCCAGGTAAAGCACTTCGGACATACGTCCGCGGCGTCATAGATCTGGGCTCCACACTCAGGGCAATATGCGGTGTCCGAATCGAAGCGCGCGCGATCCGAAGCGTCGTGTTCATCCTCATCGAAGTCGCTTGCGTCTTCTCCAAAGGTGTCAGCGCGGTCCGACCAACCTTCTTCACGGCGGTCCGAGTCGTCCCATTCGTCGTCGGCTGAGGTGCGCTTTCGTGCCATAAACGAGACATGACTCCTCAATCGTGGTGGACGCCTCGCGCGCAACTGTGACACGCTCGCCGCGACGTACGATACATCGCATGCCTCCACTTCAAAGCACTCGAACAGCAATCGGGACTCCGTGTCCCCATTTCGACCTTGCAGATCCGCGCGGTTTCCGCATGAGCGATCGCGATGCGCTCGGGAAGCCGCTCCTTGTTCTGTTCATTTGTAATCACTGTCCGTTCGTAAAGCACATTCGGCACGAACTCGCCGCCATCGGTCGCACCTACATCCCAAAGGGAGTTGCGATCGCTGCGGTGAGTTCGAACGATCCGGCGACCTATCCGGACGATGCGCCGGAACGAATGGCGAGTGAAGCCTGCGATGCCGGCTACCTGTTTCCTTATCTCTTCGATGCAACGCAAGAAGTTGCGCGACGCTTCGACGCGCAGTGCACTCCAGACATATACCTCTACGACCGTGACCATCGATTGGTGTACCGTGGCCAACTCGACGACAGTCGCCCAAAGTCGGAGATTGCGGTGACGGGTCGTGACCTCCGCCGCGCCCTCGATGTCATGCTCGCGGGCCAACCTCCGCTTGAAGTTCAGATGCCGTCTGTTGGCTGCAGCATCAAGTGGAAGGCGTGAACGGCCCCCGCCGACGAGCAGTCACGGCGCGACACGGCGAATCCGCAAAGAGCACGCAACTTGGATCAAACAAAAACCCCTCGGCCAGTGGCCGAGGGGTTTGATTTGGAAGGCGAGGCGGACGGGAATCGAACCCGCAACCACCGGCGTGACAAGCCGGTACTCTAACCAATTGAGCTACCGCCCCAACACCTTCGCGGTCACCCGCGAGGGACGGAGAGAGTAGCAGATCTCCTGATGCCGTCAAGGCCGGCCGCCACCAACTCTGGTGATCTGAACCTCGAAACCGAGTTCGCGGGCGTTGCTGAGGAGCCTACTGGGAGGGCCTCCGCCGATGGACCGCCTCCAATGGAATTCACTCAGGAGTTCTTCCGGCCCGCCGAGATTGCGTCGTCGGACCAATGAGCATCGGATGCGGATTGGACGGGCACCCGAGCAGGGTCTGAGGAGACTCAGACGTCCGACCACCGCGGCCCAACTGCGGCCGAGACCTCAAGAGGCACTTTCAGTTGCATTGCGCCCCGCATCGTTGCTGAGAGCAACTCAGAGACCGCCTGTGCGTTTTCCTGCGGGGATTCCACCAACAACTCGTCGTGGATCTGGAGCAGCAACCGCGCCCGCGGAAAGCGCGCTCCGAGTGCCGCATCGAGTTGGACCATCGCGAGCTTGATCAGGTCTGCGGCTGAACCCTGAACGACCGTGTTGACCGCGACCCTCTCGCCAAAGGCACGTTCGGCGGGGTTCCGCGAACTGATCTGCGGAATCGGTCGCCAGCGCCCCGTGATCGTCGTGGCGTGTCCCGTGCGCTTCGCATCGTCGACGCAGCGGTCAAGGAACGCGTCGATCCCTCGGAATCGGGCTCGATAGCTCTCGATGATCTCCTTCGCCCGCGCGACCGTCCATCCGGGCCCAAGCCGGCGTGCGAGTCCCGACGCGGTGATGCCGTACACGATGCCGAAGTTCACCATCTTGGCCGCCGAGCGTTGTGTGTCGTCGACCTCATCGAGGCGCACGCCGAAGACCTGTGCTGCGACTGCGCGGTGAATGTCCTCGCCGCGTGCGAACGCGTCGCAGAGGCCCGGGTCCTCCGAGAAGTGCGCGAGGAAACGAAGTTCGATCTGCGAGTAGTCCGCGCTGACAAACGTCATACCGTCGCTCGCAACGAACGCCCGACGAATGGCAGCGCCGACCTCGGTGCGAATTGGGATGTTCTGGAGATTCGGTTCGCTTGAAGAGAGCCGACCGGTCGCGGTACCGGTTTGATGAAACGAGCAGTGAATTCGGCCGGTCTCTGGCAGCACCGCCGCATCAAGCGCCTTGAGATACGTGCCGACAAGTTTCGAAAACTGTCGATACTCGAGAATCTGCTCGGGAAGACGCGATGTACACGCGGGGTCTTCTGCAAGTTTCTCCAGCACCTCGCTGTCGGTACTTGCGCCGGTGGTCGTTCGCTTCACGATGCGAAGCCCGAGGCCTGGCGGTGTCGCGTCGGGCGCGTTGAAGAGAACCTGCGAGAGTTGCTTCGGACTGTCTGGGTTGAACTCCCACGGCGCTCCTGCGGCGATCTCGTCGCGAAGTTTCGAGAGTCGCACCTCCAACGAGCGGCGTTGCGTGGCGAGTTCGTCGCGATCGATGCGAATGCCCGCGCGCTCCATCCGCGAAAGCACCGGGATGAGCGGCACTTCAATCTCGTCGTAAAGCTTGCGTTGCCCGCGGGCTTCGAGGCCCGCCTCGAGGCGCGTACAAAGTGCCAACGCGATCTCTGCATCTTCCGCTGCGTACGGTGCAGCGATTTCGAGCGGCGCTTCGTCGAAACGACGCTGCGAAGGACCGCGAGCGCCGAGGACTGACTCAATGGGAATCGGTCGGACACCCAAGACGTGCTCGCTGGTCGCATCGAGGCCGTGCGATGGTCGCGTGGGATCTGCGAGGTAACTCGCGAGCATGGAGTCGCCCGCGATACCACACAGGATGACGCCATGATTCGCGAGGACTGCGTGGTCGTACTTGAGGTTGTGCCCAACTTTCTTGATGCGCTCGTCTGAGAGCACGGGTCCAAGCGCGGCGAGCACTTGTGTGGTGTCGAGGTGCAAGGCGGGCTCGGGCGAGCGAACGGGTACATACCACGCTTCACCTTCCGTGATCGCGAAGCTCAAACCAACCAACCTCGCAACGGGAAGAATGAGCGAGTCGGTTTCTGTGTCGAAAGCGAATCGGGCCGCCGTACGAAGTCGCTCGGCGAGCAACGCGAGCTCCGATTCCGTGCGCACGAGATGCACGATCATCGGCCGCGCGGAAGTTGGTGGGCCCGCACTTGCGGCGACCGCGTCGAAGAGCGTTCCGAAGAGCGCTGCCTCGTGCGAACGCGAAGGCGGATGTGCCGCGGTTTGGTCGCCCGAAGAAGTTGCACCCCCGCTTGAGCCGCCATGGCCCTGTGAAGTCGCGCTATTCAGCGACGCAAACAGGCCGTCGTCGTCCGCTTGGGAGCCGCGTTGGGAGGCTGCGCCACTCCGCGCACCCTTCCGCCGAGTTGAACCGGCACTCACGCCTGCTTCGTCGGGCGCGTTTCCTTCGCGCTCGCCGCGCACTGAAGTCTCACCGCCGAAAATCTCTTTCGCTTCACTCTGCAATCGATGGAATCCAAGCACACGAAGGAGTTCAAGCAATGCAGGCAGGTCGCAGCGCTTCGGATCAAAATTGGCGGCGGTCTCTGTGAACGGAATCTCGCAGTCGTCTTTGAGCGTGACGAGCTTGCGCGACAGTGCAACAAGTTCACGACTCGCAGCGATCGCTTCGCCCTTCTTGCCTTTGATCTTCGAGAGATTCTCGTAGATCCCTTCGATCGAGCCGTACTCGGCAAGCAGCGCGGCGGCCGTCTTCGGTCCAACCCCAGGGACCCCCGGCACATTGTCGGCCGTATCACCCATTAACGCGAGGAGATCGATCACTTGATCGGGACGCACACCCTTCGAGTCGAAGAGTTGCTCAAGCCCGAGATCGCCACCCTTCTGCGGATCGAACAGCGTGACCTTCTCGTCAACGAGCTGCCCGAGATCCTTGTCACGGCTGAGCATGCGAAGTCGCAACTCCGGCGACGCGCGACGGAGACGACGCACCACCGTCGCGATGACGTCATCCGCTTCAACGCCTTCAATCGCAAGGACGGGAATTCCCATCAAGCGGAGCGCTTCGAGGCAACGCTCGACCTGTGGGTGAAAGTCCTCAGGCGACGGATCGCGATGCGCCTTGTACTCGGGATAGAGCTCGGATCGAAAAGTTTCCGTGTCGCCCGCGGCGTCGATGACAACGACGAGTTCCGTCGGCTTCTGTGCTCGGATGTACGAGAACAGCATCGAGATGAAGCCGAACACGAGGTTCGTCGGCTCGCCGGTCACGCTGCTCGAGAGTCCACCACGAATCGCGTAGTACGCACGGAAAAACTGCGCATGCCCGTCGATGATTGCTGCGTGTGGACCAATCGGCCCCTGACTCGATGGTGCTGCGTCTGGAGTCGTGCTCACGACGCCCCCGTCGATTTCTCGAAGAGCTCGCGCAACCGTGCTTCCACCGCGGGACTAGGCGATTTCCCTCGGCGAGACATCATCGCGCGCGCGGTTTCGAGGAACTTCTCGATGCGGAAGTACTTCGCACCGTCGGTCGCATCGGTCACCCACGCGAAGCGCGAGACGAGTGTGGGCGGCGATTTTGAACTCGCGATCATCGCACCCGTGCCGACCGTCGTTCCCGTCATGAGCCGCGTGCCAATCGCGAGTTTGACATGGTCGCTCAGAATCGAACCCCAGAACTGGCGCCCGGTTCGAACGAGACCGCCGTCTTGCTCCAAGCGCACGATGACCTCGCCGTAGGTGTTCAGCAAGTTCGAGTTGTCGGTGCCAGCGCCGATATTGACCCATTCGCCGACGAAACTGTCGCCAAGGTGACCGTCGTGCGACTTGT
>JAIYCA010000226.1 GCA_027488265.1 Planctomycetaceae bacterium | reverse complement strand
GTGCGGAATACGACATCGACGACGACGCAGAGGATGCTGTTGAAGGGGCACTCCAAGCGAACTGCGTCTGTACCTCGCATGAGGTACGGCGACACTCCTCCGCAAGGAGTGAGACAACGTCCGACCCACGCTCAAGCGTGGAATCCCAGCGCGAACAGTGGATATCAACTCCGCGGACCGCGATTCCATGCTCCTGCACATCACGCACGATCTGTGCTGGCGCATAGAAACCCATCGGTTGGCTGTTCAGAAGCGCCGCCGCAAACGCCGCAGGATGATGACGCTTCAACCATGCGCTGGCATACACCAAGAGCGCGAAACTCGCCGCATGCGACTCGGGGAATCCATACCCCGAAAAACCTTTGATCTGCTCAAACACTTGCTTCGCGAACGCGCGCGAGTATCCACGCGCGACCATTCCCTGCTCAAGCGCTTCGCCGAAGCGCGCAATCTGATTTCCACTGCGTTTCCATGCAGCGATCGCGCGTCGGAGTTCATCCGCTTGCCCCGGTGTGAATCCCGCCGCAACAACCGCAAGCGACATCGCTTGCTCTTGAAAAAGTGGCACCCCGAGCGTCTTCCCAAGAACGTTGCGAATTGCTTCATCTGGATATCTGATGGGCTCTTCACCATTTCGACGGCGTAGATACGGATGCACCATGTCACCTTGGATGGGACCTGGACGCACGATGGCGACTTCGATCACGAGGTCGTAGAACGAACGCGGCTTGAGCCGTGGCAACATCGACATCTGCGCGCGCGATTCGATTTGAAAGACACCCACCGTATCGGCCTTACAGATCATGTCGTAGGTCGAACGATCTTCTGCTGGGATCGTGTGGAAGCGCAGCGTTTCAGGCTGTAGAGCGGAAGCAATCGCAGTACCCGATGCAAAGGCTTGTGGCGACGGCGAAACGTTCCTTTGCATTGCGAGGTCCGGCGCATTGGATTGCCGAAGATCGGCGCGGGGACGCGGGGCATCTATGGCGACCTTGGGATCGGCGCCTGCTGCCAGCGCCGCGCGATCACCATTGACAAGATCAATCGCCTTTCTGACCGCGGTCAACATGCCAAGCGAGAGGATGTCAATTTTGAGCATACCGAGTGCTTCGATGTCATCCTTGTCCCACTCCAGAATGGTGCGATCCTCCATCGCCGCATTCTCGATCGGCACCATCTCTGCAAGCGGGCCACGCGAGATGACAAAGCCTCCGACATGTTGCGAGCGATGCCGAGGAAAACCTTGGATTTCGCCGACAAGTCGAACAAAGTGCAGCGCGATCGGCGCCGAAGGATCAAGCCCCGCTTCACGTAATTGCGCCGCAACTTCGGAGTGACGAGCTTCCTGAGAAGCGGATGTACGCGCATCACCGCCTGCATCACGCTCTGATGCAAATCCCTCTTCCCGACCTCCGAGACCCCCGCCCGACCAACGATCGATTCCTGCGGCCAGTTTTGAGATGACATCATCGGCAAGCCCGAGCGCCTTACCTACATCACGAACAGCACTTCTTCCCCGGTAACTGATGACCTCAGACACCAGAGCGGCGCGATGGCGTCCGTACTTTCCGTAGATGTGTTGAATGACCTCCTCGCGACGCTCGTGCTCGAAATCGATATCGATGTCAGGGGGTTCATTCCGCTCCCGACTCACAAAACGTTCGAAGAGCACATCGATTCGATCAGGATCGACGGCCGTCACTCCGAGCGCGAAGCAGACGGCACTGTTGGCCGCAGCACCACGTCCCTGACAGAGAATGCCTCGACTGCGCGCGAAGGCGACAATGTCGTGCACCGTGAGAAAGTATGGCGCGTAACGCAGGTCATCAATGATGGAGAACTCGTGCTCAAACTGACGTGCAACTTTCGATGGAACACCGCGCGGATAGCGTTCCCGCGCACCTTTCCAGACAAGTTCGCGCAAGTAGTGTATTGGGGTCACCCCTGCTGGAACGACCTCGTCTGGATACTCATATCGCAACTGGTCGAGCGAGAACCTAGACGCACGTTCAAGAAATCGATATGCCGTCTCGACCGCTTCAGGTTTATCCGCAAATCGCAAGAGCATCTCGCGCGGACTCTTCAATCGCTTTTCAGCATTGCGTGAGAGGCGCGCGCCCATCTGCTGCACACTTGTTCCATGCCGAATCGCACAAAGCGTGTCGAGCAACGAACGTCGTGCTTGATCGTGCATACGAACATCACCGGTCGCTACAACAGGAACTTCAAGCGCGTCCGCGAGAAGGCATGCGCGCTCTGCGGCAAGAACACTTTCTGGCTCGTCAGATCGGCGGAGCGCGACCGCAAGCCGATCTGGCATAAGACGCACCAACCCCTCCGCTGCCTCGAGAAATCGTTGCGACGGAAGCTGAGGCGGGATCAGAACACCGAGCAACCCTTTGCCACCAGGGTGATCCGCAAGCAACTCGACGAGTGCATGGATAGATGCATTGGCTTGATGCCGCCACTGCCCCCTTTGGCGGTGCCACACGAGATCATCACTCTGCGCACTTTGGCTGTGCCACCGAGATCCATCCGCGCTACAAGTCCC
>JAIYCA010000335.1 GCA_027488265.1 Planctomycetaceae bacterium | reverse complement strand
GCCGCTGGTGCCATTTCAAGCGAGCATCGTTGGCTTTTCAACAGGGCACTTAAATCGGACGGTGTTGGCATTGGCTTCGTGCCATGCAGCAGACCCAACGCATTCAATTTGCGCACAAACCAACGACGTATGACATCTCCAGACCAATTCACAAACGCAACCGCAATGACACGGCTTTGACCTAGATGTTGTTCGCTGCCAGCCTTTGTATCTACATCATTACGAATTCGCTTCTTGTGACTCGCAAACAGCGACTCATCATTCCCGCAGGAAGCTATTGCTGCATCAAAGAGTCCACGTGCGCCACGATCCGAAGTGGACTTTTCAACGCGTTGACTTTTCGTACAACGTATGCGGGTCATGCGGCACACCCCTGCCGCGACTCATGCACGTCGGCCATCGAAATATCGTCGAGGCACGCAGCCTCAATCGCAGTTTCATAACTTGGACTTCGATTGCATTCATGCTGTAGCGCGTACATTTCTGCAAGCAGCACAGAAGAGGTCTCGCAATTTCTCCGAGCGACGTTCTGCTCCGCATCGTGCTGATTTGTTTGCGGAATTTTTTCCCGATCAACACGTGATTGTGGCCCCTGATTTGCTGAACCCTGATTTGCTGAACCCTGACGTTTTAATCCCCGACGTGCTGCCGCCTTCGCAGAGACAAGTGCCCACGCGTCTTCTCCAAAGGCGGCACGAGGACGTGCGACGCTGCCGCGGACACTCCCATCTGCAATGGCCGATACGCGGCAAAATGAGCTCAGTTTTTCGTACTGCCGACGATCAGATTCCAACAACTCTTTAAAGCGCTCATCTGTCAGAACGGGATTTTCAGTTGCATCTCTGACGCGAGTAAGCGCATTCAGTTTTGATTCGAATTTGCTGCTACTCGTCATGGCGAGTGCGGCACGCCCACGCAATACACGCAACGTCATCGTCCATTCGAACCCCGGAACCGAAGCAACACACTGCGTCGACTGTAGAACTGAATGCCTAAAGCCCGTATGACGCTTGATACTTGCAGGTATCTCCGCATGTACTGCCGCGGATGCTCTCACATCCCAACGCGTTGCAACTGCTCGGCTCGTTGGCGTATCTCGCGGCAGACCTCTTTTTGCTGATGCATTCCAGGATGTCGAGACGCTTCCCGATGTCACGACAAGCACAAGAACTGGTGCACTCGCCTGTGAAGCCGCAAGTTGAAGACGGCGCCAACACACTGCGTTGAAGTTGTCGCCATCGATGACAAGAACACCAGGAGAGCCCGATTTCAAAAAGTGTTCGGCACTCCAAACCCGAAGCTCTGGCGCAACAAGCTTTCCGCCGATGCTCCGTCTTAGAGACTCCTGGCTTGGAAACTCCTGGCTTGGAGACCCTTGTCTAGGCGGCGCATTTCTGAAACATGCGCAAGTCCCACGCTCGTCTGCATCTCCAATAAAGATCGAACAGGACGCAAGTGATCGACACGGAACGCCGTACTGTTCAAAACTGCGGCCACTCTGACCATGAACGTGCATGCAAGCCGAACCATCTTGTTTCTCGATCCACGTATGATCGCGGTCACCAGTTTGGGTATCGCCTTTGGTTCTTTCTGGACGACGAAGAACTCTATAACTCGCAAACGCTTGAAAGAGCGCATCACTCGGACGAACTCGATCTCCGACCCAAACAACGAATGCATGCTCGGCCACAAGATTGTCAGATGTTGACACGTTGCGTATCCGACGATCTTTCTCTCGAATCCGTATCGACGTTTGATCCTCGCCGCATCCTGAGGAAACGTCACCACCTATTTCAGGTGTGACCAGCGCACAACACGCAAGATGCGCAATGATTCCAAATGGAACAATGCGCGCGTTACTTCGGTGTAAATCTGCCTCGAACGCTACTGCGGCTTGAGATGCAACATCACGAAGTTCGTGCAGTGCACCGCAGACAAGACCTCCACATAGATCATCAATAGCAAGACCTGTCTGCACCAAAATATGCGACTCCCGTGCATGCGACGTTGCATGCGACGTTGCATTCGATCGAATGTCGCACAGCTCCAGATGCTGCGACCGTTGTACACGGGTTGCGTCTCCAGTTGAAACACCCGCCGCCTCGGAGTGCTTCTGTCCAGTTTCAGCGGTCAACGACGCACGCACGCAAGCGATGAATTGAGATGCAGGAAGTTGAGATACAGGAAATTGAGATGCAGGAAATTGCGACGTATGAGACTGCGACGTATCCATCACGTCCAAACACTCACTCTGATACGAGCCTTCGTCGCATCGCGTAAGCGCCTTCCGGATTGCTGTTGTGATGTCACGGTGCCTGTCGCGATGCCTGTCGCGATGCCCCAAACGACGTGATCGTTGCACGCATTTCTGATCACGCCCTTCAGCACGTTCCTTAGTCTGCTCGATCTGTTCGTTCTCAGAAATTTCAGGGTTTTTGCGAGGATCTCTCTGCGCACTTTCGCCCGAATCCACACATAAATCCACGCGTGGATCTCCGATTTGAATTTCGCTGATCCACTCGTTCTGACCGCCGTCTACGCAAGCATCTTGAAAGCGATCTTGGGTCTCATCCTTGCTTCTCTCACTGCTTCTCTCGCTGCTTCTCTCATTGCTCTCCGCGTGACTCTCCTCGCGGCTTATACGAACATCGATGTCTGTTTCGAACTCGAAAGAACCAGCGACACCAGTTTGGTCAAACGGGTCCGCATCAATCGATACGAGACGCTGATCAGACTGATCTGCGCGTGAAGCCCAAAGGCTCTTCATACGTGTTGCACTTTTTCGGATAGCCATGAGACACCCTCACGCGCTTTGCGCGTCGATCGATTCATCCCGTTGCCTGTATCGCGTCCTACGTGCCCCAGCGTGCTCCATGCACGCGCCATCTCTTCCCTTCTGTGCTTCCCTTCTGCATTTCCCTTCCTTCATTGATGATTCATCAATGAAGCATCGATTCAGCTCGCCATGAGCTTCTCCGCAGCGGCCTCTCGTCGACAACCTTTCGTCGGCGGCTACCGGTCTGCACTACTGCAATCAACTCCAACGAACTCCAGTCCGAAGTTCGTGCTTACAACTGCTTGCGTGCAACTACCCGCAACCGCTTGAAAGTCGTGTTTACAGCAGGCATCGCCGTACTGAGCCGTACTGACCGCGCAGCGATCGTGATACGGATCGCGACAGCAATCATCGTTTTCCGACGCCCATTCGCAACCAAAGAGGAGCCGACTCTTGTTCGGCTTTTGTTAGTATACCTCACTCTTGAGCCTGTCAACTCCTAAGGCACAAAAGTTCTTGCAAATTCGCAGCGAGCTGCCTGAAGGCTCACATCGCCGCAGAACGAATCGCGCGAGACGCAAAGTCACGTCGACATCGCATGGGAGCAATGTGTAGAAGTCGCATGTAGCGGTCACACGCGGACACCCACGCAAGAAAGTCCATCAAAAGGCTCGCGCGGATTCAGAGGCAACGCGAACGCACACAGTCCGATCTACCGAGCAACCGCCGCTCCAACGCGCGCGACAGCCTCAAGAAGCGACTGAATCTCAAACGGCTTGAACAGCAACTCGCAGTGCGCTGGCGTCCCAGGCGGCAAGACAACGCCGGGCTCGCCCGTGATGAACACCGCGCCGATCTGACGACCAGTGCGCAGTTCTGCCTCTGCATGCACTCGGAACCCGTCGATCGACGGCACATACACGTCAAGCACGAGGACATCTGCGATGCGCTCACCGTGCGTCGCCTGCGCGAGCGCCAACGCTCCGTCACCCGCATCCAAAACATCGTGACCTGCCGCGCGGAGCGATTCCGTGAGCATGGCGCAGAGAAGCGCATGATCTTCTGCCACGACGACGCGCAAAGTTCGTGAAGGCTTGATCTGTGCGGCCTGCGCTGTCGAAACAAACGCAGGAAGTTCGATAATGAAGCGCGTGCCGCGTCCGACCGTACTCTCGACGGCGATGCGCCCGCGTGCTGCGGTAACCGATTGCCGGACGACCGCAAGACCAAGGCCTGTGCCAACGCCTTTGGGTTTCGTCGTAAAGAACGGCTCAAAAACTCGCGCCAGCGCCGCTTCTGGAATCCCGCATCCCGTGTCTTCAACAACGATGCGTACCGAGAGAGGCGCGACCGTTGCGGCGCGTCCTTCGAGTGGAAGTGCCTCGACGCGCAACGTGCCACCTGTGGGCATGGCGTCCCGGGCATT
>JAIYCA010000130.1 GCA_027488265.1 Planctomycetaceae bacterium | reverse complement strand
GGATCGACGGCGCGGAGTCTTTCGCGTTGGAAGGGGACGCTCCTCGCGGACGTCACGAGCGGGCTTGCCGATGTTGGAACTGCGGGCGCGGATCTCGTATTGCGCGCGGCGTTCGACGGTGGCACGATTGAAAAACGCGCGGCAAACGAGGCGTTGCGGCGAGCGTTACAGGTCGATGCGATCGCGGTTGTTGGCGATCCTGTTGTTTCGAAGCGTCTCAACGCATGGATTGCAGCGCAACCGAGTGGTGTGACCATCTTCGGCGCAGGCGATCCGCGCGTTGATCCGGCGCATCGCGCCGATGCCGTCTACGCAGGGCCAGCGACGCTTTGTGCGGCGCGCGGGCTGAAACCACACGCAGGTTGGAAGCGCGCACTCGCAGTCGCAACGCGCGCGAGCGCGCATGCGCTCGATGCAGAGCGTGCTCTCTGCGAACCGACGGCGATGGCGAGTGTCGTGAAGAGCGTCGATATGGGCACGGCTCACAGCCACGGCACGGTGTTCTACGGCTCATCGATGCCGATTCGCGATGCAGACTTTCTCGCGATCGCGCCGCCAAAGGGTTGGCACGCATCGGCAAATCGCGGTGCCAGTGGAATCGACGGCCTTGTCGCGACCGCAGTTGGTCATGCGCACGCAACGCGCGAACCGGTGATCGCATTCGTTGGTGATGTGAGTGCGCTCCACGATGTTGGCAGTTTGCAACTCGCTGCACTCGTCGAGAATCCGCTGGTCATCGTGGTGCTCAACAACGACGGCGGTGGAATCTTCCGCTATTTGCCGATCGCGAAGCACGACGACGTGTTTGAGGCATGCTTCACCACGCCGCATGGTTTGGTGTTTACCGACATCGCTCGTTCGTTCGGTCTCGCGGTGGAAGCGCCGAAGACGCGTGCGAGCCTTGAGAAAGTGGTCGCACGCGCGCTGAAGCGCGGCGGTGCGACGATGATCGAAGTCACATGCACGCGTGAAGCGAGCGAGCAATGCCGCGCGCGTGTCGCGCAGGCAGCCATCGACGCGTTGGCGCGGGAATTCCGCTGATGTCGCGCGTCACGCTTTTGCACGGGTTTCTCGGTTCACCGAGCGATTGGGCGGAGGTGTTGGCGCTACTTCCAGCAGGCATCACTTGCGACTGTGTGCCGCTTCGTGAACTCGGCTGTCGCTCGATTGCGGACGCTGCCGACACGCTCGCGAAGCGTCTCGAAGTTCGGCCATGCGATCTCCTCGTTGGGTACTCGATGGGCGGTCGCATCGCGCTTGAACTCGCTGCGACGCGACCTGAGCTCGCGCCGCGCTTGATGCTCCTTTCGGCGAGTCCTGGATTGCCTCTGGCTCACGCTGCGGAGGCCGATGCGGGCCACGATGCATCGATCGAAGGTGAAAGCGTTCGCGCGAAGCGCATGGCTGAAGATGATGCGCGCGCCGCAGAAATCCTGCGCGATGGACTCGATGCCTTCGTCGAACGCTGGTATCAGCTTCCGCTCTTTGCGCCGTTCGCGGCACATCCTTCCTTCACCGCCACGCGACTTCGGCGTGCGCAGGGGGAAGCCGCATTCTGGGCTCAGGCAATCTCGGGTTGCTCGCCCGGCCGCACGACGCCGCGCTGGGATGCACTTCCTCAACTCGCGTCGCGCACGCTCTTTGCCGCCGGCGCACTCGACGAGCGATATGCTGCCATCGCGCAGCAAGCGAAGGTTGTCGCGCCTGCAATCAGAATCGAAATCGCCGCACAGGCGGGGCACGTACTCCCGATTGAAGCGCCTGCATTTTGTGCGAAACTCATCGGCGAATCTCTTACACATCAACCCGACGGATTGAGCAAGTCATGACGACCGCGTACCCACCAGTGAAGCCAACCACCGAAACCTCAGAGTCCATTCGCGCCGCGCTGAAGTGGAAGGAAGTTTCAATGGAGTGCCACGGCAAGCCATTCTCGGAAGTGCGGTACTTCAAAGCGGAACGCATTGCGAAGATCGTGATCAACCGTCCTGAAGTGCGGAATTCCTTCACGCCGCGCACCGTCGAAGAAATGCGCGCCGCGCTTGAGAATGCGAAGCAGGATCGCGACGTTGGAGTGGTGATTCTCACCGGCGAAGGTGAACGTGCGTTCTGCGCGGGTGGTGATCAGCGCGTGCGTGGACACACGGGCTATCGCTCAGAGTCGGGCGGTGAGTTTCTCAATGTGCTTGAGTTTCAACGGGAAATTCGCACGTGCCCGAAGCCCGTTGTCGCGATGGTTGCGGGATGGGCGATTGGTGGAGGCCACGTCTTGCACATGATGTGTGACTTGACGATCGCCGCGGAAAACGCGCGCTTTGGGCAAGTGGGCCCACGCATGGGTAGTTTTGATGGCGGCTACGGCGCGAGTTACATGGCGCGCATCATCGGACAGAAGCGCGCGCGAGAAATGTGGTTCCTTTGCCGCAGTTACTCAGCCGCCGAGGCGTTCGACATGGGGCTTGTGAACGTGGTGACGAGCGTGACCGAACTCGAAGAAGTGACGGTGCAGTGGTGCCACGAAATGCTCGCAAATTCGCCGACGGCGTTGCGCGCGTTGAAGGCGGCGCTCAATGCCGATTGCGATGGCCAAGCAGGTTTGCAGGAACTTGCGGGCATCGCGACGATGCTCTATTACATGTCCGACGAAGCGAAGGAAGGCCGCGATGCGCAACTCACGAAGCGCAAGGCAGATTTCCGGAAGTTCGCGCCGTAAGCATGCGTGTGTGAGCACGGATAAAAGGACGAACGATGACGAACGCGGTGCGGCCAAATCAACTGCTGGTGTGGATCGCAGCGATTCGCCCGAAGACACTCGGAGCATCGCTTTGTCCAGTACTCGTTGGCGCGACACTCGCACGCGTCGATGGTGTGTTCAAGTGGGATCGCGTTCTTGTGGCCCTCGCGGGCGC
The DNA here is from genome assembly GCA_027488265.1 of Planctomycetaceae bacterium. Taxonomy (GTDB): domain Bacteria; phylum Planctomycetota; class Phycisphaerae; order Phycisphaerales; family SM1A02; genus QWPT01. The sequence continues at coordinate 2,231 of JAIYCA010000130.1, read as the reverse complement.
GCTGCTTCTCCAAATCGCAAGCAATCTCGCGAATGATCTTTTCGACGGTTTGCGTGGCACCGACGGTGCGACGCGCGTTGGGCCGCAGCGCGCCGTTGGTTCCGGATTGGTCACGCCGCGCGCGATGGTCTCTGCACTGGGTTTGACGCTGGTTTTTGCGGCACTTCCTGCGGCGTGGCTTGCGGTGTACGCGAGCCCTGTGTTTCTCGCGATCGGAATGCTTGGCGCGATGTGCGCGGTTGGATACACCGCGCCGCCACTTGCGCTCGCGTATCGCGGGCTCGGTGACGTTTTCGTCTTCCTCTTCTTCGGACCGATTGCAGTCGCGGGCACGCGCGCCGCATGCGATGGCGCGTGGACGATGCCTGCGTTTGTCTGTGGGCTTGCGACGGGCGCGATCGGGGTCTGCCTTCTTGCGACGAACAATTTGCGTGATGAAGCGGGCGATCGCGCGAACGGCAAGCGCACGATTGTGGTGCGGTTTGGTGCCGGATTCGTGCGCAATGTCGTAAGGCTCTGCATCAATGTGGCGACTGCGATTCCAATCATCGCCGCCTTCGTCTACGGACTTCCAAAGGGCATCATGCTTGCTTCGCTCGTCGCGGCGATACTTGGGGGCGCATCGCAGGCAACGCGACTCAGCTTTGATTTGCGTCTTGCGATGTTCGGGCTTCTGCTCTACGTCTACGGGATCGCGTTCGCTGCAGGCTCGTACTTCACTTGGGGTGCCAGCTGATGGATGGCGGCGTTGAGATTCTGCGCGTTGCGCTTCCTGTGAAGCCCGAGGCGCGCGCGCTTGTTGGAAGCGACGTCCGTGAAGTCGCGTTTCTTCGCGTCGTGGATGAAGCGACGGGTCGCGTGGGTTTCGGTGAATGCGCGCCGCTCCGTGGCTTACACCGCGAAACTCTTGATGAAGCGTGCGAGGCGCTCGAAGAGTGGATTGACGGCGCGCGCGCACTGGAGGAACTGCCGCCGAGCGCAGCGTTCGCCGCGTCAACCGCGACAGAGATGCTCGATGGGTTTGGTACGAAGCCGTGCATGGCGGCGGAGGTCGCTGGATTTTTCGCAGGGACCGCCGAGCAACTGATCGGAGATGAACTCACGCGGCTCTCGCAGTTTCACTCGGTGAAACTCAAGATCGGTCGCGCGTCGCTTGCGGAGGATCGTGCGCTCGTCGAACGTGCGCTTGAGGTGCTTCCGCATGCGCGGCTTCGTCTCGACGGGAATCGCCGCATGTCGCTTGCCGCATGCAGTGAAGTCTTGCGCGGCATCGATCCGGCGCGCATCGAGTATCTCGAAGAACCGCTTGCGGATCCGCGGCAGCTCGTCGAGTTGTCGTTCGGAGTCGGCATGGTGATCGCCCTCGATGAACTGGTGGTCGATCCAACGGACGAAGCACGCGCACTCCGGGAAGAGCTCACGCGCGGCGGAAAACTCGTGATTGCTTGGGTCTTGCGTATGTCAGCGCTTGGGTCTTTGGACGCGATTCGCGCGCGCGCCGCAGAAGCGGGGGCGCTCGGCGTTCCGCGTGTCGTGCTCTCGACCGCGTACGAGAGTTCGTTCGCGCTGCGTGTGGCGGTGCACCTCGCGGCGTCGATCCCGAACGCGCGCTGTGCACACGGCATCGGAACAGCCGCACTTCTCGCGGAGGATTCGTGCGCACCGGCGTTCCCGGTGCGTGGTGAAATTGCAGGCGACGCGTTACCAACGCCATTCGCGGAGGCCTGGTTGTGAGCGATGCGACGATTCAAATCGTCGAAGTAGAGAGCGGCGTCGATCCGATGCCGCAGTTCGAGGAAGTGTGGGCGCGCGGAGGTCGCGTGCTTCCCGTCGCGCGTTCGATGCCGCCCATCGCGCGTGCGGCGCTTGAGTCGCGCGTTGCAAGTGTTCGCGCAGAACGCGCCGCCGGCGTGGTTCTTCCGACCAGCGGTTCAAGTGGCGAGCCGCGACTCATCGACCTTTCACTCGAAGCGATGCGTGCGAGTGCGGAACTCGGTGCGCGCGTGATTTCCTTTGGGCCCGGCGATTGCTGGCATGCGTCGCTTGGGCCGTCGCACGTGGGCGGCCTGATGATTTTGATGCGTGCGAAGTTCCTCGGCGGACGCATCCAGTTTGGCGCACAGCCACGCGCATGGCGCGATCTCGACGGCGCGACGCATGTCTCGCTTGTCGCGACGCAACTCGCACGGCTTCTCGATGATCCAACGCCGTTACCTTCGACGCTACGAGCG